>DATJMX010000011.1 GCA_035508495.1 Candidatus Binataceae bacterium | reverse complement strand
GTTTGCCCGCGCGGCGCCCAGGTGCGCACCCGATGGGGCCGCTCGCTCAGTCCGCTTTCGTCGATGAAGAGGATCGTGCGGTCCTCGCGGAGCGCTTTTTTTTGAGCTGGGGCCAGCGCACCTTCTTCCACCGCTGGATAGCTTGCTCGTCGCGCTCACGCGCCCGCCCCGTTGGCCGCTGGCAGCTCCAGTTGAGCTTGCGCAGGATGCGCCACACCTGCGAGGCGTCGTACCGCACGCCATGTTGCTGCTCGATCAGCTTGCCCACCCGCGCCAGCGTCCATAGCCCACTCAGATAGCCGAATTGCTCGGGGCCTTGCTTGAGACACTGTTCCAGCTGCACCATATCGGCTTCGTTCAGCTTGGGCGGCCGGCCCGCCCGCTGTGCCCGGTGCAAACCGGCGCGGCCTTCTACCTTTAACGCCTTGGCCCAGCGGTTCACCGACTGGCGATGCACGCCCAGCCGCCGCGCCACTTCGGCCTCGGCTAAGCCCTGCTCCAGCAGCCGTGCCGCCTGCAATCGCCGCCGTTCCAAGGCCACCCGATCCCGCCGCATCCCTCGTGGAAATCCCATCCACCTAGACTAGCTTATGTCACTATATTATTCAAGTATCAATAATGCCGAAGCTGATGTTCTAGCGATCGTGGTTAACGCAAATAAACGACACCAAACCTAACGCCTTTTACCATAGCAATCTCGGTGTCCGATCATACGATTTGCTCTGCCAGCGCGCCGGCCGAACGGCGTTGTCAACGGTGACATCGATTTCTATGTTTCCTGCGCCAGAGAATTCGGCGGGTCTCCGAAAAAGCCAGCGAATTGTCGTAGCTTTCGTCAACGAGCGGAAGATTTCTAGTACTTTCTGTATGCTCTCTACCCTCTCGACCACCTCCGCACTTAAACTACATTTATGTTTTTCTAAACACGGGAAGCAGCTCGATTGAGCTTGGGTGGGTAGGGTACCCTCCCAATCGAGCGAGGGCCGAATGTCAATTGTCGTGAAACGCGGATATTGTAGGAAAGGCCGGCGTCGATTGCGAAGCGCCGCAGCTTAACATATGCCTAAGGAGGCGCCATTGGTCGCTAATCGGGCTACGTTAACTGCGTTACCGGGGAGAAAAATATATGCCGCCACTTTACATGATCGAACGGAATTTTGCAGAACAAATTCAGCCTACTCCGGAGATAAGTGCCGCAATCAAGCAGGTCAATGGCGAGGTGGGTATCAATTGGCTTTTCTCATTTCTTAGTGCCGACAAGCGTAAAACCTATTGTCTATACGAGGCTGAGAACCCGGAGGCGATTCGCGAAGCGGCGCGACGACTTAATATCCCGGCTGACGCGATTATTGAGGTCGGTGAAATACCCGCTGATTTGCCAGTGACCAAATGGTCCGTGCTCCGCTGAATTCGTGGTGCTCGACGATAAAGCCAGCCTGAGAACTGGTGGGGTGGATCTTAGGGTGCACCATTGGTGATACGTTGCTCAAGGGCCACCATCCCGAGTTCACGCGCGGTAGCTAGTGCGTCCTCGATCAGAGCTCCAGCCTTCGCGCTATCTCCCGGCTGATCGCGTGAGAGAAGCATCCTGGCAAATTGATATTGCGTATGCGCAAGCCACGGCCGCGCAGCCATCCGCTGGTTCATGGTCAAAGCATCGTCGAAGTGCTGCTCGGCCTCATCCCAGCGCCCCATGAGAGTAGCCAGGGCACCAAGAAATCGCGATGCTGACCCAAGACAAGCCGAGCCGACACTGATCAAAATATTGACCTGTTGATATGGGCGCATCATTTCATAGAGCGTCAGCGCGCTCGATTTGTCGCCCAGAAATACGCAGACATCTGCGAGGTATGTCATCGCTATAAGCCAATTGCCGTCCTGGGGTAGGTCAGAGAAATCACGCTGCGCGAGCTGATCGAATTCTGCGGCCGCTTCCTCAGTGCGTCCCAGTTCCGCATAAATAAGCGCAAGTCCTGGACGCCAGGCGTGCGCTCCTTCGGGTGTCCGAATGAAATAGCGCAATAGCGGTTCCACTTCACGCAAGCGGCCCTGTTCTCGGCGCAACGTAAACATCTGCGTTCCAAAAATACCTGCCGCGTTTTCAACTTCGAGCGCTTGTCCTATGGCGAGCGCTTCCTGGGCGAAACGCTCAAAATCGGCGAACCGGCCCTCAAGCGACGCTTCGCAGGCATGGAAATGGTTGACCAGACACATCAGGAATGGTTCGCGCCTATCCTCCACCCAGCGGTTGTAGCGGCCTAGATCTTCTCTGGCCGCCTCAATATTAGCCAATTGCAGCGCCGAATACAGACGCCACCAAAGCGCGAAGCCCATGGCAACCTGACGGTCCAAAAGGCCTCCGATGCCAGCCTTGGGATCAGTTATACTGGATGACTCAACCATTTCATTTGCGTAGGCAAGCCGCCGCCGGGCATCCAGAGGCGATTGCAGCGCGAAACAGACTCCATCGAGAATCATCGGTAATAGCTGCTCTTCCCCTAACCTTCGTGCCATAGCCGCAGCCTGCTGGCCGTATTCCAGAGCCCGCTGGTTCGCGCCTACGGATGGCAACACGTTCGCCAAAGCACCGAGCATAGCGGCTTTGAGAGGACTATCTTGGGATCCAAGTTTCGCCAGCGTGTCCTCGAACCAACGTATTGTGCTTGGTGGGGCAACTAGGCCGAACTGTAAACCCACCAGAGAAAACTGAAATGCGGCCCGCGCAATGATATCCGCGGATGCTAGGGTTCGTGCCGCCGTCGTTACAAGCAGTAACGTCTCCTGGGCTTTCACCGGTTGTCCACCTCTTCTTTGCGCCTCTCCTACGGCGAGCAGGAGCGTGCATCGCAGCTCTCCATTTTCCTGTTCCTGGGTATCCGTGATGAGGCCGTCGGTTTGAGGCGGCAGTAAACTCAATGCTCGTATAAACTGGTTGATTGATTCTTGGAAGGCACAGCGCTCGAGAGCTAGCTCTCCTGCCTTCTGCCAGTAAGGTACAGCCGCTTCTGACAATCCAGCCTGGGTATAGTGGTGTGCGACCAATTCTGGCTGCACCTTAGCCAAGTCAGCAAATTCTTCCTTGAGCGCTTGGGCAATGCGTGAATGAACCTGCTGGCGCTTACTTTTTAGTAACGATTCGTATGCGGCGTCGCGGATCAGGGCATGCTTGAACAGAAACTGTGCCTGTGGCATCACCCCGCGCCGGTAGAGCACCTCTGCTTCCACTAGCCTCCCCAGCGCTCTTTGCAAGCTCGCCTCATCCTTGGACCCAATTAATCGCAGTAGCTCATACGGGAAATCACGCCCGATGGTGGCTGCGAGCTGCGCCACCTCTCGCGCGTCCCCCAGGCGATCCAGTCTTGCGGTTAGCGAGTCTTGCAGTGTGGACGGGATCGCCAGGGGCGGGAGCGGCCCGCTTAAATCGTAATGACCATCCCGTTCGCGAAGAAGACCCGATTCCACCACCATCCTGGTTAGCTCTTCGACGAATAACGGGACGCCATCCGTCTTGGCGATGATCTGTTCGAGCACCTGGCCCGGCAGCAGCTTCCCACCTGTAACGTTTTGCACCATTCTCTCGGTCTGTGAACGCGGCAGCCGGTTGAGGGTTATGCTCGCGAAATGTGATCGGCTAGACCAAGGCGGCGAGAACTCAGGACGGCACGTTAGAACCAATAGCAGACGGGCCGTCGGGACCTGTTCAATGAGATGACCCAGCAATTCGAGGGTGGAAGGATCTGCCCAGTGGAGATCCTCGAATACCAGGGCCAGCCCGGTGCGTTCTGCGATGGTCAACAGCCAGGACTGGACGGCAAAATAGGTCTTTTCCTTTTGTGCCTCGAGCGTCAACGTGAGTCGCGGATACGTTTCAGGTACTGGCAGCGTCAAGAGGGGCGCGATCAACGACACATTTTCCGCTGGTGGCAGGCCATATTGCTCTAAGCCCTCGACTAGTTTGGCCAATTTTTGCACTGGCCCATCGAGAGGCTCGAATCTCAACAGGCGCTGTAACAAATCGATAACTGGATATAGCGCACTGTTCTGATGGTAGGGAGAACAGTGACATTCGAGCCAGCAGCGGTCAGGCTCCTTCGCGACTTCCTCCTTAAAGGCCTGCAACAGGCGCGACTTTCCAACACCCGGTTCACCGCTTACAAGAACAATCTGTCCCTCGTGATTCGGGGCGCGTTCCCAACGCTCCTTCAG
Organism: Candidatus Binataceae bacterium; assembly: GCA_035508495.1. NCBI lineage: Bacteria > Candidatus Binatota > Binatia (SeqCode) > Binatales (SeqCode) > Binataceae (SeqCode) > Binataceae bacterium (SeqCode). Next base: position 8,631 of record DATJMX010000011.1, on the reverse strand, counting down.
GATTGCGCACTCGCTGTCTCTCCCGACCATCGGCGCCAGGCCAGTCTGGATCGCCACATCGAAGCGATTATGGGCCTCGCTCTCCCGTAATACTCGATAAGCTTGGACGGGATTGGTGAAACCCTTCAGAGAACGCGCTCCGAGAGACTCGCAGTCGAACAGGCCACGGATCAACTGATAAGTGGCGGCGCTGATCACGACCGAGTCAGGATCCGCGATTTCCTGGAGCCGGGCTGCGGCGTTAGGAGTATCGCCCACTATCGCCGACTGCTCGCGAAAATCACCGCCGCCCATCTCGCCGACCACGACAAGCCCTGTGTGGATGGCGACGCGCACACGGAGCGAGGCGAGCGAAGTCTCACCCCGTTGCAAATTGAAGGAACGCATCGCGGCGACGATCCCGAGGCCGGCGTGCACTGCCCGCTGCGCATCGTCTTCATGGGCGTGCGGATAGCCAAAATAAGCCAGCACTCCGTCGCCGAGATATTTTGCGATGTAACCCTCGAAACGGCTGATCACAGCGATACAATTCTGCTGGTACGCTCGAACCAAATCGCGAAGTTCTTCGGGATCAAATTGTTCGGAGAGCGCCGTAGAGCCTACCAGGTCACAGAACATCACCGTCAGTTGTCGTCGCTCACCATCATTGGAGCCGCTCGGCAGGGTGGAGGGGGTTGACGCTGCAGCGGCCTTCGGCTCTGGCGGCGATGGTTGCGAACCGTTCCAGACCAGCACTGTACCGTTTTCGTCGATCGCCAGTTGCTTTGCGTCAATTAACTCGCTCTTTAGGTCTTCTAGATATTCGTCGTCAAGTAAGAACCGACGCTTCAGAGCGCGATAGGAAATGCGCTTCTCGCGCTGGAGCAGCTCCAGCACCTGCGCCAAAACCTCATCGAACGTCATCAGTGGTTCCTCTGAAATTACCCGAGCGAGTTCGAGCGGTGGTGGACTCGTATAACTAGCGTCGGGGCGCAGCGGCTAGCCACATTGCAGTGTAGAAGCTTCCGTCCCGTCATTACTCCCTTAGGTACAGACACTTGTACTCATTAAAGCAAGACTCTAGAAATTGATACAGAGCATAATCGCTTCAACCGACTTGATCCCGCGCTGACTATATCGAGGCTACGTGCTGAGACAATGATCGCTAGTGAATGTTTCTAGAGCTTCCCCATCACCCTGCTCTTTCCCACTTCTCGGCACGCTCCGCACGTAAAGGAGCTTATGTGCTATAAAATGAGCGGATCGAAGGAGAGGGCGGACTATCCAGCCAGTTGAGCGAGGAGCTCCTTAGCATCCTTGAGATCGGCGGTATCGAAGCCCTCAGTAAACCAATTGTAGATTTCCGCAAGCATCGTGTGCGCTTCGTCGCGACGGCCCTGCTTGTCCAGCAGACAGGCGAGTCTCATTGTGGCCCGCAATTGCAATATCTTCGCACTCTGCCTGCGTGCGACCGCTATTGCTCGCTCAAAGTAACTTTGCGCTTCCGCCGTGTTGGAGCCGTTCTGCAAAAGCAACAACTCGCCTTTTAGTCGAAGCGTTTCAGCCTCAAGAGAGCGTCCTTCAAGTGTCTCTGCGGCGGCCGTCGCTTCCCTTAAGGTGCGTTGTCTTTCATCGAGAGACTCAATCCGCGTGCAAGCATCCACGAATAAATTGAGAACGTATGTCAGCACCAGGGGAGAAGCTCCGGTTGTGCGGAGACCCACGAGAACCTCGTGTATCTGGCTAACCCCCTCATTGCAGCGTCCCTGCTGGGCCAGCGCCCAGCCGCGCTGGGCAATCACCAAAGGCAGAACTTCGGTTAGCCCGTGCCTGGTACTGAGTGCGATCACCATCTCCGCATTCTCTACGACTGCGAGTGTTTCCCTCCGATATTGCCGCACACTACCGATAGCACCGGCGGCAAATGCGAGACCGACCGGATTTGACGTCCTATGAGCTATCGCGAAGGCCTCGTTGCTGCACGCGAGAGCCTGATCGAGGTATCCGAGTTCGGTCAGAGTGAGGGCTAAGTAGGACAGGCTATGCACTCCCACATCAAACCCATATAGGAAGGCTAGCTGTCGATGTAGCTGCGGCTCATAGCCGGCGATCGCTGTTTCGAAATGTTTCCGGGCGGGAAGGAACTCTCCCATCCAGAACGAAGTAAATCCCCGTGCGTATTGTGCATACATCAATAACGCTCGATCGGCCGTGACCTGCGCTAGCCGCAAAAGCTGATCGGCGATCACAAAGGCTTGCGATAACTCTTCTCGCAGAGCGTGCACGGCCCACAACCCCAGCAGGGCGGGAAAAACCTCGGGAGGATCGCCCAACCGCTCGCACAGTTCCCGCGCACGGTTATAGGCACGCTCCACTTCGAGTCCAGCCCATCCTCCTTTTGTAACAACTAAGGCTGGCCCCGCTGCCAATTGAAGGACCAATTCACGCTGAACTCGTTGCGGGCTATCGGGCAACTTATGAAGCAGATCGATCGCCTCCGTGAGGCGATCTATCGCCTCGGTATAAGCCGAGCGTTGGAACGCCTGCTGGCCCGCCCGCCCGAGGTATTCGACCGCCTTTTCGAGGTTGTCGCTGCGGCTGTAATGATGCGCGAGTTCGTCCAGATGGTCATCCAACTGATCGGCCAAGATAGACTCCAGCGCGAGACCGGCGCGATCATGCAGGAGTTTGCGGCGCTCGACCAAAAGCGCGTTATATGCGACCTCCTGCGTCAGGGCATGCTTGAAGATGTATTCCGTATCGCCCGCCGCGGGCTGCTCGTATATGAACTCAGCCATCTGCAACTGACCAAGCATCCGGTGCAGGTCGTCTGTAGGCTTGAGCGTGACCTGTCGCACCAGGGCGATCGGAAATTCCCGTCCAAGCACTGCCAGGGTCTTCAGCAACTCCTTTTCATCGGAGGGTAGGCGGTCGACACGCGCGGCCAGCACGGCCTGCACCGTGGTGGGGACTTTTGCCGCATTCACTGGCTTCGCGAGCGTCACCGAACCGTTGCGCTGCAGTACGCCGTCTTCGAAGAGTGACTGCACGATCTCCTCTATGAAAAACGGGTTGGCGCCGGTCCGTTCGATGATTAAACGTTTAAGAGGCAGCAAGTCGGAACCGGCACCTAGCAGCGCCGTGAGCATTTCGTCGGCGCTCTCAATGCCGAGCGGGTCAAGCCGCAACTGCGTATAGTAGGTCTTGCGATTCCATTGATGTGAGTATTCGGGGCGGTAATTCACCAACAGTAAGATCTTTGCAGTACCTAACGAGTCGGCGAGGAGGTTGAGAAACTCCTGGGTAGCTTCGTCGATCCAGTGGAGGTCTTCGAAGATCACCATCAGCGGCTGATTGAGGCTCTCGCGCAACACGATGCGTTTGATCGCCTCCAGCGTGCGGCGCTTCTTGATCGGCCCGTCCATCTGCGCGAGCGGATCGAGACCTTCAACGATGCCAAGTAGGCTGAACAGATAGGGCAGCGTTTCTTCCAGACTTCGATCGAGCATCGCGATCTTGCCGGCGACCTTCTCACGCCGCTTGCGCTCGTCATCAAGGGTCGAAATGTCGAAATAATTGCGGAGCAAATCGATCACTGGCAGGTAAGCGCTCGCTTTGCCGTGCGAAATCGAAAAAGTCTCCAGGACCATCCAGCCGAATTGGGAGGTCGCTTTAAACTCGTAGAACAGTCGCGACTTGCCAATTCCCGGCTCCGCCATCACCGCCACGATCTGTCCGCGCCCCGCCCGCGTCTGTTCCAGCGCGCGCTTGAGCGTTTCCATCTCGTGCTCACGGCCGACGAATCTTGTCAGCCCACGCCCGGCCGCTCGTTGTAAGCGCGTCCGCAACGGTCCCAATCCCATCACTTCATAGACATTGACCGGTTCGCTCAGACCCTTCACTCGCGTCGGACCAAGTGACTTCAGAATGAAGTAGCCTTCGCACAACCCGCGAGTCGCCTCCGTCACCGCGATCGAGCCGATTGGCGCCAAGGCCTGCATCCGTGATGCGAGATTCGCCGTATGGCCGATCGGCGTGTACTCGGTCTGTAACGCGCCCGTCTGGATCGAGCGCACCACCACTTCGCCGGTATTCGCCCCGACCCGCGCCTGCAGCGGCAGCCAGCCATCCTGCCGTATCCGATCAGAATAGCGCTTGAGTTCCTCCTGCATGCGCAGCGCCGCGAACAAGGCCCGCTGCGGATGGTCCTCATGGGCAACCGGCGCACCGAACAGCGCGAAGATTCCGTCGCCGGTCGATTGCACGACGTATCCGTCATAACGCTGGACTGCGTCGATCATCAGCTTCAATACTGGATCGATAATCGCGCGCGCCTCTTCGGGGTCGAGATCCTCCATCAACTCGGTCGATCCTTTGATGTCCGCGAACAGCGCCGTCACCGTCTTCCGCTCCCCCTCAAGGTTTTCGCTGGCGGTCGTGTCGGTTATCCGTATCGGACCGTTGTTCGATTTCTTTTGCGAAGCGGCCGTAGGCTGCGCAAGCGGAGAGGCGCATTCGCCACAGAAGTCCGCTCCGGGTTCGTTTGAAGCACCACATTGCGAACACAAACGCGCAAGTGGAGCGGCGCATTTCGCGCAGAACTTGCGGCCCTCCCGGTTGTCAGCCCCGCACTTCGAGCAACTCATTGTCACGCGCTCAACTCGTCGAGGAGAGCCTTGGCTTCCTTCAAGTCAGTGGTGTCGAAGCCTTCGGTGAACCAATTGTAGATAGCGGAGAGCATCGAATAGGCTTCGTCGCGGCGGATGGTGTCGCGAAGGAGTCGTGCCAGCGATATAGTTGCGGATAGTTCCAATGATTTCGCGCTCATCGATTTGGCGAGAGTGATCGCGCCGCGGAAGTCGGATTCGGCCAAGTCGAGATGGTTGAGCTTGAGCTGGATTTCGCCGCGACAATTCAGAGCGTTGGGACGGAAAACGACTTCCTCGGGGTTCGTTACAAGTGCTTTCTCGATCGTGCTTAACGCAATATCGACCTTGCCATCGAGTGCCTGTGCTTCGGCCAACTGCGTGAGGAAATCGGCGAGGCCTGTGCGTACTCCGATCTCGTCCAAGCCAGCCAGACTTTGATTGATCGTAGACACCCCTTCGCTCGCAAACCCTAGTTGCGCACGCGCCCAGCCCATTTCCAGGCGGGCATATTGCAGCACTTGGCCAAAACCATGCTCTTTGGACAAGGCTGCTGCTCGCGCAGCCGCAGCCTCGGCACGTCCAAATTCTTTTAGATACCCGAAGAACCGGCTCTCCACATATAGTGCGAGCGCGAGAGGATATGGATCATCGCTCTTGCTTCCAAGGTCGATCGCCCTGGCAACTCGGCTGCGGGCAGAATCGACATGACCCAAGAGCCAGGCACCAAAGCCAGCAAGCGCCCATGCACCCGCAAACCCTCCATAAAGTGGCTTTAACTCGTCTCCCGTAAGGTGAATGGAATAGCTGGCGAAATATTCCTCCGCCCCGAGGAGGTCTCCAGTGTAGAGGTGCACGCGGGCCTGAGCCAAGCGAGCAAGTCCAAGACTAGCGGGAGTGGCGTCGCGCTCGGCAAGAACCAATATTTCGTCCGCGATTGGAGCGGCGCTCTGGGGAGTGCCCGCGGCCATCACTGAGAGCCAGATCCAGAAGAGGTGTAAAATGAGTTGAGGCAGATTCCCGACCTTCTCGGCCAGAGTACATGCTTGCTCCATGGCCTCGCGAGTTTCAGGAGCACTGAGCCCTTTTGCATTTACCAACAGTTGCGTCATTGCCGCTAAGAGTCCTAGCTTCTGTGAGTCGTGCTCGGCGGCTTCCGGCAACTCTCCAGTTAACTCAATTGCCGCTTCATAATGACGCAGTGCTTCGTTGAAAGCGTTGCGAGATTTCGCTGCCTGGCTGGCTCGAATCCATGCTGCGATCGCGGGTTCAATTTGGCCGGCTTCGGTCCAGTGCTGGGCGAGGACTTCGGGTTGATTCTCTTTGAGAGTTGAAAACTGAGTATCGATAGTCTGCGCGACTAATCGATGCAGTTCCTTGCGGCGGCTTTTGAGCAAGGCTTCGTAAGCGGCGTCGCGAATCAACGCGTGTTTGAACTGATAGGTCGCGTCGGGCGCCAGTCCACGCACGTAGAGCAGTTCGGCATCGGTGAGAAGACGCAGGTGGCGTTGCAATTCATCGTGATCGTGCGTGGGGTGGATCGCATATAACAGCTCGTAGGAAAAGTCGCTGCCGAGTACAGCGCCAAGCTGAAGAGTTTCGCGGGCGGGGCCGAGCCGATCGAGGCGCGCAATCAGCGAGTCATGCAGGGTGGCGGGAATCTCGCGGCCAGTAGGACGGGCGTCGGCGCGTTCAAGCAGCGCACGCGTGAGTTCCTCAACAAACAGCGGGACGCCGCCGGTGCGGTCAACGACCGCTGACACAGTTTCGTCGGCGAGGGCCTTTTGCGCGGCAATCTGCGCAACGATGGTGCGGACGTCGCGGACGTTGAGACGGTTCAAGTTGATTTGGGCGTGATGCGACCGCAGCGGCCACGGGGAACGAAACTCGGGCCGCGCGGTGAATAACAAAAACAGAGGCACGGTGTTGCCCTGCTCGACGAGCAACTGAATCAGCTCGAGGGTCGAGGGATCGGCCCAGTGCAAATCTTCAATCGCGATGATCAGCGGCTGCGTGCGGGCGGTGGCGAGAATCCAGGCAACGAGCGTCGCGAGCAGGCGGCGGCGCTGCTGATCGGGCGGCAGCGACGATGGTGCGTACTCAGACGGCAACGCTAGGTTGAGGAGCGGGGCCAACAGCGGAATAGCAACAGCGGGGCTGATTCCCGCCTGCGTCAGGCCGGTAAGTAACTGCGCGATCGCCTCATCCGGAACCGTACTTACTGGCGTGGGAGTAGGTTCGCTGTCGCGCTTGCTGGTGATGGTGGGGTCGCGAAGATAATCGTCGAGGCGATTGAAGCTCTGCACCCACACCAACTGGCGCAATATCTCAGTCACCGGATAAAAGGGCGTGTGCTGGAAGAAGGCGCCGGCGGCCGCGTCGATCCAGCTGTGCGGTGCGCCGCTAAGGGTCTCGCGGAAGCGATGGAGTAGGCGCGACTTGCCGATGCCGGCCTCGCCAATGATCAGGGCGACTTGACCCTCGCCCTCGCGAGCGCGTTCCCAGCGGCTGGTCAGGAGCCGGAGTTCATCGTCGCGGCCAACGAACGGCGTCAGACCGCGGGCTGCAGCGGCAGCTTCGAGGCGTCCGCGGGCGCCGCTCGGACGGACAATACGGTAGAGCGGCAGTGGTTCGGCGATACCCTTGAGCGTTTGGGTGCCGCGATCCTCGGTGATGAAGAGGCCGGAAATCAGACGATGGGTTGCAGCCGTGACGAAGACGGAATCGGATTCGGCGGCGGACTGCACGCGAGCGGCGACATTGGGCACGTCACCAAAGACGTCGGCGCCTGGTCCAGCTCCGGCTCCGACCACCACCGGGCCGGAGTCGATACCGATGCGGGCGGCGAGTCGCGGATGAGCTGAAGATTCATTGAGCACGGCGAGCGCGTCGAGAAGTGCGAGTCCCGACCTCGCGGCGCGTTCGGCGTCGTTGTCGTGGGCTTCGGGGTAACCGAAGAAAGCCATCACGCCGTCGCCCAGATACTTAGCGACATGGCCACCGAACCGGGTGATCGCCTCGGCGGCGGTGCGATGGTAAGCGCCCACGGCGGAACGCCAATCCTCAGGATCCAGTTGCGAGGCCAGCGCGGTTGAATCGACCAAATCGCAGAACAGTACCGTCAGATGCCGCCGCTCACCGATTGACTGCGTGGCTTCGACTAACGCGGATGCTTCGGCTCCCTCTGCGGCAACAGGTTGTTGTATAAGCGATGCGCCGCAGTCCCCGCAAAACTTCTTGTCGTATGGATTCTCAGCACCACATTGCGGACAACATAGCGCGAATGCAGCGCCGCAATCGCCACAGAAGCGCTTGCCATCTGGATTGTCAGCCCCGCATCGCCCGCAGCGCATTTTGCTGACTCCGCCGTCCTACTTGCTCGAAGTCTTAGCAGCTAAAAGATAACGGTTCCATCTTGTATGGCTCGCCTGCCGTCTGTTTCCGCAAGAACCAAAACGCTCGATTAATAGTCTCGTTTCGCGAGGTCCAATGCCCGTCCTGCGATCGTATTTATCGTGATACTTCCGGCCGTGAGCGGCTGCTGCCCTTAGTCATCGTTGAGCGATCATTCGCAATGCGAGTAATGGGGCTTAATTTGGAATTGCAATTGAACCGGCGCGTCGGCGTGGAGTTCGCTCCATAGTTTCATCACTACTCCAGGCACCCAGTGATGAAGGCAGCGCCACCGATGCACGCGTATGTGGCAGCGGATGCACAGGGTGATCAGTGCTTCATCCTCGTTATCTTTGCTCCGATGATGAACCACCAGGCGGGATCTGACGCCACATCCTTGGCAGCAGAAGCGATCGCGCCTGACGACGCGCTCGCGCCGGCCGCCGAAAAAGCGCAGGGAATGTTGGCGCCGGTCGTAACAGGCACGGCAGCAGCCCAGCCGTTTCAGCTGGACATGTTTGCCACAGGGGCAGAGCAAGGCGAGCTGGCCCGCCCTTCTCCACTCTTCGAGAAGCTCCAGGCTTTCCATCGGCTGCTAGCGAAGGACGGTTGC
>DATJMX010000010.1 GCA_035508495.1 Candidatus Binataceae bacterium | reverse complement strand
TTGAGCCGCCGTGCGACGCAGCCTTTACACTACCCGGTCCGGGCTTGGCGACGCCCAAGGAGTACCTCCCTTCAAACGCGGCGGGCATGCCAAGGGAGGTAGGTTCTACCGAAGCCAACGCACCATCTGATAGTGCGCTTCCATCATCAATTCCGGTAACTGGGTCGATTTCAAGTCCCGTCGGATCAATTTTATCGATGGGGTCGTTTCCAGCATACGACGGAAAGTTTGTGCTTCCGCCACGGACGCCGACTGGATCTTCGGACAGCCAACGTTGAAGTTGCGGACTGTAGTACCTGTTGAGCGTATGGAACAAGCTCGTAGCGCCATCATACTCCATTCCCGCGAACAGGAACGGAAAGTTGCTTGAGTTGCCAGCCGTGGTGACGCCGCCGAACGGGTCATAAATATAAAGTGTTTGAAGACTGCCGGTTGTCGGATTTATCAGAGCAATCGTACTGCCCTTGCGAATCGTGAATGGGAATGAGATTCGTAGTTGTTGATCCCGTCTTGCTTGAGTAGTTCAATACCTCTCCGGTGCCAGGCATCCGAAAGAACTGATCCAGCCGGCTCGAATTGCTGTTCTGAATTTCCCAGACTCCATCGCTGAGATAATTTGAAGTCCCGTTTCCCGAAAGACTGGCGGAGTACCGCCGGCCAAACGCGTCATAGGAAAACGATGAGCCGCCGAACGCCTTCACGTGGGCGAAGCGATCGTGGATTACCTCAGAAACGGGCGTGCTGGCGTCTCTCGTGTACTGTTCGTCTCGGAGCAAGGACCGCACGTGCCCTTCAAGGATGGACAGATCCTAAACAGCGTCCTGCGGGAGGCGTTCGCTAAGACTGGCATGAAGCCTCCGCAGAGTGGGTCGGCTCGCACCTGCTGCCCACAGTCTAGCGACTGAGATGCTCCGCAAGGGTGCGTCGCTCGACGAGATCGGGGACGTGCTGCGCCATCGCTCGCGCATGACCACCACGATCTATGCGAAGTACGACATCGAAGCGCTGCGCTTGATCGCACTCCCATGGCCGGTTGGAGGAGGCACCCGATGATCACTCTCGCCGTCCACCTAAAACAGTACATCGCCATGCGCCGCAGCCTCGGCTTCGATCTCTTCTTCGCGGAACGGGTGCTGCGCAAGTTCGCGGAGTTCGCCGACCGCGAACGGGCTGACCACATAACGATCGATCTGTTCCTGCGCTGGAAGGAGCACTATGGCTCGGCCAACAACCTGACGTGGCTGGCCCGGCTCAGTACGGTGCGAGTCTTTGCCGGCTGGCTTCAGGGCTTCGATGCCTGAACCGAAGTTCCGCCACGGGCGCTGATAACCAGCAGACCGCGCCGGACTCGCCCCTACATCTATAAGGACGATCGGATCGCCGAGATCGTGGCTGAGGCGGCGCGGCTTCCATCATCGTACGGGCTGCGCGGCTGGACCTGTTCGACTCTGTTCGGACTGATCGCTGTGACCGGGCTCCGCGTGAACGAAGCCCTCGCTCTCGACGAAGAGGATGTCGAATCTCAAGCAAGGCGTTCTGACGATCCGCCGCGCGAAGAACCGCAAGAGCCGTTTCGTTCCGATCTCGCCTTGTGCAACTGAACGACTCAAGGCCTATCGATCAGAACGCAATCGTATCCTGGGAGCAGGCCGAGCCGCATTCTTCCTGCTCGAGAATGGCGAGCGCCCGACCGACTGCTGCGCCCGCTACAACTTCGCGCTGGTCTGCCAGCGAAACGGCCTTCGCGAGCCGCAGTCGTTCAATAAACATGGCCGCGGTCCGCGCATCCATGATCTCCGCCATACGTTCGCGGTGCGCACGATGATGGACTGGTATCGTTGTGGTCTCGATCCCGATCGCGAGATGCTCAAGCTCAGCACCTATCTGGGGCATGCAAGGCCTGATCTCACCTACTGGTACATCGAGGCAATCCCGGAACTGTTGCGGCTTGCTTGCGAACGTGCGGAACGTAACCTCGCCGGGAGGGAGTCGCGATGAAGCGGCATCCGCTCCCGATCTATGTGCAGCGCTTCTTCACCGAACGCCTCGCGACCCAGCTCCACGCCAGTCCTAATACGGTGGCGAGCTATCGCGACACCTTCCGGCTGCTGTTGAGGTATGCGGCGGACCGACTCAAGCGCGAGCCAACCCAGCTTCAGATCGCCGATATCAACACCGATCTGATCGGAAGCTTCCTGACCTTCGTCGAGACCAGACGCGGCAATGTCGCGCGCAGCCGCAATACGCGGCTGTCAGCGATCCGGTCCTTCTTCAACTACGTCGCCGGCAATGAGCCGCAGCTTCTGCATCACTGTCAGCAGGTACTGGCGATGCCGTCCAAGCGATACGAAAAGCGAACCATCAACTTCCTCACCCGCGCCGAGATCGAAGCTCTCATCCGGGTCGCCGATCCAACGACTCGATCGGGCCGTCGCGATCGAATGCTCCTTCTGCTCGCCTTACAGACCGGTCTTCGCGTGTCGGAGCTGATCCATCTGACCTGCGGCGACGTGGTGCTTGACACCGGGCCGCACGTGCGATGCATGGGCAAGGGACGAAAAGAGCGTACAACACCGCTCCGAAAAGACTGTGTGGAAGCGCTCCGTGTGTGGCTTGCTGAGCGCGGCGGCGCCGATAGCGAGCCGCTGTTCGTAAGCAATCGCGGCGATCGGTTCAGCCGCGATGCCGTCGAGCGGATCGTTCGCAAGCATGTCGAGTTGGCTGCCAGGACCTGCCCAACCCTCAAAGGGAAGCGCGTAACACCCCACGTGCTGCGCCACTGCGCTGCGATGCAGCTACTCCAGAACGGTGTCGATCGAACCGTGATCGCGCTCTGGCTCGGACACGAGTCCGTCGAAAGCACTCAAATGTACGTCCACGCCGATATCGAGCTGAAGGAAAAAGCGATGGCGAAAACGCAGCCAGTTGCACTCGCGCCCGGTCGCGATCGCCCAACCGATGAGATGCTCGCCTTCCTCGAAGGGCTCTAATTATGCCGACATCTCTCGCGCGCGCCCCATGAGCCACGCTGACCCGTTTGAAAAACGCGGCATAATCCGGAAGTCGGCATAATGTGTGTTATGCCGATATCGGCATAAGACCCACGGGACTACGAAAGACAAGGTTGAATGATGCCCGTGGAACAAACTGCCTGGCTTGGCAAAGAAACGCATCGGCAGACGAGGGAACGCGCCGCCGTCGTCGACGAGCGCGGGAAATATGCCGGCGATCACGCAGCCCGGAAACATTGCACCGTCGGCACCATCGATAAGCCCCGCGCTCTTGAGCTCAGCCACGATCTTTGTCTTGTTTGCATCTGAAAGTCCCGCGCGATGCTTCACGCAGGTGCGCTCGTTCGCGAACGCATCGAGGATCGCGCTGCGGATGCTCTCGTCCTTGATCTGATGCCCCCGGGTCACGATTAGCTTGTAGGCGGATTGCACGAACGGTGACTTCGCGGCAAGCATCTGCGCCACCGAGTTGCCAGCGCCCGGCTCGGTCTGATCGGCGCAAACCGCGGGTCACGTCCCGACGACCGCGGACGCAGCCAGGAGCAGGATCGCGATGCGAGTTGCGCGACCGACATCCGTTCTCCAATCCCTGGTCAGATCTATTCTTCGCCTCGCTATGTTGGGCAACGTTATCACCTCAATATACTCCACGACTATGTAAGCGTTTTGCTCAGTTGCTACTTCTCAATGTCTTGACTGGGACGAACTGATGAATCTGCAGGCATTAGCCAATCGCCCACCGAGTTGAGTTACTCAGTAACATCACTCGACGTTCGGCAAGTTAACAACACAGTGCCAAAGGGCGACAGGATGATCTCATATGAATCATAATGATGGATATGAAGATGATTTCCATTGGCTTCCTCGTGTGCACGTTGGGCTTCGCCGCGTGCGCATCGACTGCTTCAAATGGGGACATCAAATCCGCCGCCGCTGCTCCATCTAGTAAATTATGCTTAAGTGCTTTACCTAGTATTTCCGACCAAAGCGGCGATCAATCTCACTATATAATTCAACCCGGCGATCAACTGTCTATATCTTTCTATCTCAGTCCTGAGTTTGATCAAAAGGAAATTACTGTCCGTCCCGACGGTATTATCAGCCTGAAGCTGGTCGGCGACCTGCAGGCCGGCGGGCGCACCACCGACGAGCTCGCCTCGATGCTCGATAAGGCGTACTCGACCGAGCTGCGCTTTCCCGAAGCCTCGGTGCTGGTCACCTCGATGCCCGGCCGGGTGATCTACGTGGCAGGCCAGGTGACCAAGCCCGGCGAATTCCCGATGCATCCCGGGATGACGGCGGCGCAGGCGATCTCGGCCGCCGGGGGCCTTACCCCGGAGGCTGGGCCGGCCAATGTCGTCGTCGCGCGGCGCGACGCCTGCGGCAATATCGACGAGACTCCTATCAATCTCAAGGCGCTCGACCGCGGCAAGCCCGGCAGCGACGACATGGCCCTGTTGCCCGCCGACGTGGTTTACGTGCCGCGCAGCGGTATCGCTAACGCCGACCTCGCGATCAAGCAGTACGTGCGCGACTTGCTGCCGATCGAACCTTATCTCTCGCTGTCGCCAATTCCGTGACGCGGGAAGAACAGTTTATGCGTGACATTCAATACTGGATCGAAGTGATATTCCGCCGCCGGACGTTGATTCAACGCGTGATGCTGTTCGTGGTCGGGATCGTCGCGGCCGGCTCGCTCATCTGGCCGCCGCTTTACGAGTCGCGCAGCAAGGTACTGGTGCTGCCCAACGCCGCGTCAATTCTGTCCTCGCCGGGCGTGACGCAGGACGTCGACACGCCGCGCAACATTGCCAATCCCGTGACCGAGGAAGAGCTCAACTCCGAAGTCGAGATACTGACTAATCCATATCTCATCGAAGACGCCCTCGAAGGTGAAGAGGCACCGGCCGAGGGCGGTCCGGCGCAGCAGGCCTCGCGCGCGCTCGGCCTCGTTACCGGGATCCCGGGTTTTATGTACGGCGCGCTGCATCGGATGCCGCATCTTACCGACCATGACGCGGAAATCCTGAAGCTCCAGAGCCATGTGCGGGTCTCGCTTATCAATCGCTCGAACGTGATCGAAGTCGTCTTCCGCGCCCACGATGCGGCTTGGTCGCAAAAATTCCTGCGCCGCCTGATGGACGCGTATCTCGCGCTGCACGCGCGGGTCTCGCACGATCCGCAGGCCGAGAGCTTCTTCGAGGCCCAGGCCAACCTGCTGCGCGACAAACTGCATCATTCGGAAGAAGCGCTGCGGGCCGCGCAGATCCAGACCGGGATCATGAGCCTCGGCGATCAGAAGTCGCAGTCGGTGCTCGAGTACTACACGCTCGATACTGAATATCGAAAAACCCTGAGCCAGCTGAGCGGCGCCACGCAGCAGATAAGCTCGCTCGACGCGCAGCTCAAAGAAACGCCCCATTACACGCTCAAGGAGTCGCGCGTGGTCCAGAACCTGGCGCTGTCGCAGCTCAAGCCGCAGGTCCTTCAGATGGAAGCGGAGCGCGCCGAGCTGCTGAGCCGCTACCAGCCGACCAGCCAGCGGATTCGCGATATCGATGCCAAGCTCGACGCGGCGCGCAGGATACTCAGTCGCGAGAATCACACCGAAGTCCAGGAATCGACCAACGACATCAATCCGACCTGGGCCGCCCTCGATGCAGAACTGGCGCAATCGCGCACCCAGGTTGCGGCACTCGCAGCGAGCCGCGACACGCTCACCTCCGAGCTCGACCGTAATCGCCAGCGGATGAACTCGCTCACCACCGACGGCGTGACGATCGAGCGCCTGCAGCGGCAAGTCGACGCCGACAAGGACGCGTATCTTTCTTACATCCGCAAGGGCGAAGAGGCGCGGGCCGCCGAAGCACTCAATCAGCATCGGATTTTGAACGTCAGTATCGTGCAGGCGCCGACGGATCCGCTGCTGCCGATCTTTCCCAACGTCGCGCTGAACTTTATAGCGGCAATCGCACTGGGCTTTGTGCTCGGGCTTGCGGCGGCGTTCTTCGAGGAATGGCGCGATCAGCGCATTTACTCGGCGCAAGCCATTCGTGAATACACCGGCCTCTCCACGCTCGCGGTGCTCCCGGACGAGATGTAACAGGGCATGTATCTTTCGCACTTCGGACTCAAGGAGCCGCCCTTCGGCCCCACCGCTCCTGCGCAGTCTCTCTACCTCGGCATGGGGCATCGCGAAGGTCTCGCGGCCCTCGAATGGGGGCTTAGCGAGCCGAGCGGGCTGACGATGCTCGCGGGCGAAGTCGGCGCGGGCAAGACCACGCTGGTACAGGCGCTGGTGTCTCGCGGATGGCGCGACGTGCGCGTCGCGTGCGTCAGCGATCCCGGGCTTTCGTATCCCGAGATGCTTCGCCATATCGCCGAGCAACTTGGCGCCGCGCCGTCGGGTCTCGACCGCTTCAGTCTGCTGCGCGCGATTCGCGATCTGCTCGCGGCGCTTGCTCCCGAGGGGCGCGCGGCGGTGGTTTTCGACGAAGCACAGGCGCTGAGCGACGAAGTGCTCGACGAACTCAGGCTGCTGTCGAATCTCGGCGCCGGTGCGCTGGCGCCGCTCAAACTCGTGCTGGTCGGACAGCCGGAGCTGATCGAGCGGCTTAAACGTCCACGTTTTCGCGCACTCAATCAGCGAATCGGTGCGCGCGCCTTTCTTAATCCACTCAGCAGCGAGGAAAGCGCGGCCTATATCGAGCATCGAATGCGCGCTGCCGGCGCAGAGATGCGACGGGTTTTCACGAGCCGCGCGCTGAACCGTGTGCTCGTAAGCGCCGAGGGATTGCCGCGGCGAATCAATATCCTCTGCCATAACGCGATGATGACGGCGTACGCCGAGGGCCATCGCCGGGTCCGCGCGTCCGACGTCGACGCGGCCGTTGCGGACTACGACAACCTGCGCGGCGCCTGCGACACGGGCGATTCGGTGGAAGTCGAAAGCAATGAGCCAACCGTGACCGGCTCGTCGCGGCGGCGAGGCGCTGCGCTAATCGCGGCGGCGGGAGTCTCGGCGGCTGCGGTGCTGGGCGGATGGTATCTCGTCGCGAACGGCGACTTTCGTGCACGGTTCGACTCCACGGGCGCACAAGAATATCGGCCGCAGGAAAGGGCGATCGCCCAATCGCAATCGGCAAGTCCAGCTTCCGCGTCAAGTCGTTCGGCGAGCGACGACAGCCAAAGCGAATCCGCTCGCCAGGCGCAGCTTGCGCTGTCGGCGCCGAGCAGTCCTGCGGCCGCCGACTCGCCGCGCGCCGAGGCCAGCAATGCGTCGGTAGAGCCGGCGGGAGTCGTCGTGCAAGCGGGCGACACGCTGAGCTCGATCGCCAGAAACTACCTCGGCAGTGGCGACGCCGCAGGCGTTTCGCGCCTGATGCACGCAAACCCGCAAATCAGTGATTCAAATGTCATTTTTCCCGGCCAGACGGTCACGCTCATTCCCGCCCCTGGCAGCGGTAACGGAGAATCGCGATGAGCAAGTATTTTGAAGCGTTCAACCGGTCTGCCCAATCCAACCCGCATGTCGGCCGCCGTGCGACCGAGGAGTTGCACGAGATGCCCGAGGACGTCGCGCCGCTTATCACGGCGGTGCCGGCGGTGCATGCGGTCGCGGCGCGGCTTTCGCGCGCGCGATCGATCCAGCGTATCACCGAGCGCGTCGCACCTGCCGCCACGGTTCGGAAGCCGGTCCGGATGCTGATCAGCGGATGCCGTCCCGGCGACGGCGCGTCGAGCGTGGCCGTCGCGCTCGCCGTCGATCTGAGCCAGCGGCTCGGGATGCGCACCCTGCTCGTCGATGCGCATCTGCGGCATCCGACGCTGCGCCAGCTGATCGGCCAGGAAGGCGCGCCCGATCCGCGGATTATCGCCGACTCGCCCACGGGCAACTTTATCGTGCGCACCGGGCTTGCCCGGATGGAGCTGGCGACCTGCGTCGCGAAGTCGCCCGAGCGGATGGCGCAGGTGGCGAGCGAGCTCGATGCGATTATCAGCGACTATCCGGTCGCGATCGTCGACCTCGGCGTGCTCCGGCTCGATCCCGCAACCCTCGGCCTTGCGCGCGAAGACGATCCGATCGTGCTGGTCGTGCGCTACGGCCATACCGAACGCTCCGACCTCGTCACCACGGTGCGCGCGCTAAATGGCGCGGGCCGCCCCGTAGCTGGCGTGGTTTTAAATTCGAAACGCAACCCCGTACCGCAGATCGTGCGCCAATTCTTGGGCACAGGAGAGACAAGTGAGGCTTGAACGCTCGACTACTTCCGCCCTTCCTTCGACCGTGATCAGTCGCCCCCGGCATGTCAGCGGCATCGCCGTAGTCGGGCTCGGCTACTGGGGACCCAACTGGGTCCGCAACCTGAATCAGCTCAAGTGCGCCGATCGCATCGTATGCTGCGATCTGAGCCAGGACCGCCGCGACAGTATCGCCAGGCTCTACCCGGGCGTCGAAACGACGGCCGACCTCGACAGCGTGCTCGACGATCCCGAGATCGAAGCCGCCGTCGTCGCCACGCCGATCAGCACTCACTACCCGATCGGGATGCAACTGCTCGACGCGGGCAAGGCGGTGTTGATTGAAAAGCCGCTGGCCACCTCAGCCGAGGAATCGCTTGGGCTGCTCGAGCGCGCACGGCGCGACGGGCTGACCCTGATGGTCGGGCATACGTTCGAGTACAGCGCGCCAGTGCTGAAAATCCGCGAACTAATCGACGCGGGCGAGCTCGGCGATATCTTCTACATCAGCTCGACCCGCGCCAACCTCGGACTCTTCCAGCGCGACGTCAACGTGGTGTGGGATCTTGCCACGCACGACGTGTCGATCACGCTCAAGCTGATGGGCCGGATGCCGCAGGCGGTCTCGTGCCAGGGCCAGAGTCATTGCCGCACCGATATCGAAGACGTAGCGCTACTGGCGCTCCATTTCGACCATAACCAGATCGCGTTCATCCACGTGAGCTGGCTCGATCCCAACAAGATCAGGCGCACGACCGTGGTCGGCTCGCGCAAGATGCTGGTGTACGACGACACGGCGCTGCAGGAGAAAATTCGCGTCTACGACAAGGGCGTCACCGTCCTGCCGCGCTACGACACCTTCGGCGATTTTCAGCTCTCGTATCGCTATGGCGATATCCATATTCCGCGCATCGAGGAAGTCGAGCCGCTGCGCGTCGAATGTGAGCACTTCGTCGATTGTATCAACGCGGGTTCGACACCGGCGACCGACGGGATGAGCGGATGGCGCGTGGTGAGCGTGCTCGAAGCCGCCAATCAGTCGCTCAAGATGGGCGGGCGGCCGGTCGCGATCGATTCGGACGGCACGGTGCGCAATGAGCACTGAGGGCGAGCAGCTGACGCCTCATGCTTGCGTCGCGCCCGACGTGCGCCTGGGTGCGCGCGTGCGGCTTGCGCCGTTCGTGAATCTCTACGGATGCGTCGTCGGCGACGACACACGGATCGGCGCGTTCGTCGAAGTTCAGCGCGACGCGACGATCGGCGCGCGATGCAAAGTTTCCAGTCACAGCTTTATCTGCTCGGGCGTGACCATCGAGGACGGCGTGTTTATCGGACATGGCGTCGTGTTTATCAACGACCGCTTTCCGCGCGCGACCAACCCGGGCGGCAGCCTGCAGACCGAGGACGACTGGCTGATGGAACGCACGATTATCCGCCGCGGCGCGTCGATCGGCAGCGGCGCGATCATTATGTGCGGCATCGAAATCGGCGCGGGCGCGATGGTCGCGGCGGGGGCGATCGTCACCCATGACGTTCCCGCCGGCGAGCTCGCAGTGGGACAGCCGGCGCGGATGCGCGCGCTTGGGCCACGGATGCAATCAAAGAGGACCTTGGCAGATGACCATAAAGTTCGTTGACCTCGCCGCGCAGAATCGCGAAATCGCAGGTACCGTCGGACCCGAGCTCGCCAATCTGATGGAGACTTGCTCGTACGTCGGAGGACCGGCGGTCGAGGCGTTCGAGAGCGAGTTCGCGGCTTATCTCGGCGTGCGGCGCGTGGTGGGAGTATCGAGCGGCACCGACGCGCTGCGGCTGGCGCTGCTGGGCCTCGGAATCGGCGCCGGCGACGAAGTGATAACCGTGCCGGCCACGTTTATCGCCACCGCCGAAGCGATCGTGCAGACGGGCGCGCGGCCGGCGTTCGTCGATATCGATCCCGTCAGTTGCAACATGAGTAGCGCCGCGCTCGAAGAGTATCTGCGGCGCGGAAAATTCGGCACCGCCAACGGACCGCGCGCGGTGTTGCCAGTCGATCTATACGGGATGCCGGCGCCGATGGCCGAGATCACTGAGATCGCAAAGCGTTATGGACTTTTCGTGGTCGAGGACGCCTGCCAGGCGCATGGCGCGCGCTTAAGACTCGACGGGCAATGGGTCCGCGCCGGGACGCTCGGCGACACCGGATGCTTCAGCTTTTATCCGGGCAAGAATCTCGGCGCGTGGGGCGAAGGCGGCGCCGTCGCCATCAACAACGACGATCTCGCCGACAAGATCGCAAATCTGCGCGACCATGGACGGCTATCGCATTACACGCATAGTGCGCTGGGCTACAACGCCCGCCTCGACGCGATCCAGGCGATCGTGCTGCGCGCCAAGCTTGGGCATCTCGACGGGTGGAACGCGCGCCGGCGCGAGATCGCCGCGGCGTACACGCGGATGCTGGCGCAAAGCGGCGTGGCGGCACCGCGCGAAATCGAAGGCGCGGAGTCCTGCTATCACCTCTACGTAATCCGCAGCCAAAGGCGCGAAGCGATTAAGCAGGCGCTGACACAGGCGGCTATCCAGTCGGGAATTCATTACCCGGTGCCGCTGCATATGCAGCCTGCGTGCGCGTATCTCGGCTACCGCGCGGGTGAGTTCCCCGAAAGCGAGCGGCTGGCTGATACGGCGCTGTCGCTCCCGATGCATCCCCATTTGACCGACGCCGAAGCGGTCGAAGTAGCCAGGATCGTCCGCGAGGTTGCGTGATCCTCGACGAGCATCGCCGGCAGGGAATGCTTTACGCGGCCAGCGGCGCGGGCGCGTTTGCCGCAGCGCTGGTCGTCGCGGCACGGATCCATCCGATAGTTGCGTCCGGCGGTCATGGACAAGCCGCGGCGCCGGGCTTCGAAGCGCTCGCGCTGGCGACCGCGATGTGGACGCTGGCGGCTGGGATCGTGCGGCTTCATCGGCCGCGTCCGGGCCGGATCGAAGATCTGCTCGCCACCTCGAAGGCGGCCGTGATCGCAGCGATGCTGGGGCTGATGTCGTGGTATGCGGCCCATCTGGAGCCGCCGCCACGGCTGACCGCGGCGCTGGCTCTCGTCCTCGCGATCGTATTCGTCACCCTCGCGCGGTCGTTAACGCGGCTGCTGATAGGCGCGATCTATGCGCGGGCCAATATCGCAACTCCGCTCGTGATCGTGGGCTTCAACCCCCTTGCGACTTATGTTGCCGACCAGCTGCTCGACGAGGCGCCGCATTACGAACTGCTGGGATTTCTCGACTCAGAGAATCCTGACGATTCGTACCGCGGCCGCGAGGTGCTGGGCGGGATCGAGGCGCTCGACGATCTTGCCGCGCGCTATCACGGCCTCGAGGCGGCGATCGTCGAGCCCGACGCGACCAGCGAGGAAGTCGATCTCGCCGTCCGCGCCTGTGAGCATCTGCACGTCCGCTGGAAGGTGATGCCGTCGCTGTTCCGCTCGCTGTCGGTCGGGCTCACGGTCGACATGGCTGGCGTGGTGCCGCTGATCGGCCCGCGCTCGTCGAATATCGAGGGGCTTAACTTCGCCTTGAAGCGCCTGTTCGATATCGCCGTCGCTTCGATTCTGCTGGTGCTGGCGGCGCCGTTCATGGCGCTCGCGGCGCTGGCAACGCTGGTCTTGGACGGTGAGCCGCTGCTCTTTCGTCAGACGCGAATTGGAATTCATGGCCGGCGTTTCGAGCTGCTCAAATTCCGCACCATGCGCACCACGAATTCCGACGCGATCCATCGCGACTACGTGCGCAGCTGGATTCGGCCGAACAATCCCGCAGCGGCCGATAACGGCCAGGTCTACAAACTGACCGCCGATCCGCGAATCACGCCGGTCGGCAGGTGGCTTCGGCGTTTCAGTATCGACGAGCTGCCTCAGCTCATCAATGTGCTGCGCGGCGAAATGAGTCTTATCGGACCGCGGCCCGCCCTGCCCTACGAAGTCGAATGCTACGAGGATTGGCATCGCCGGCGCCTTGAAGCGCCGCCGGGTATCACCGGTCTCTGGCAGGTTAGCGGACGTAACCAGTTGTCATTCGAGCAGATGGTCCGGCTCGATATTCAGTACATCGAGGACTGGTCGCTCGGACAGGACCTCGCGATCCTGTTCCGCACGGTGCCGGCGATGATTCATGGAGACGGCGCGTGAGCGAGCCTCATCAGATCGAACCCGAAAGCATCGTTGGCGCGGTGTGGAACGGCGCGCTGCGCGGGGTGCGCGACAATGCACTCGCGGAAGTCGCGATGCAGGTGATCAAGCTCGGCGGCTTCGTGGTGCTGGCGCGAGCGCTGATGCCGTCGGATTTCGGAATCTTCAGGGTGGTGGCGGCGATCTCGATGTTTCTTGTGCCGTTTGCGGCTGCGGGTCTAAGCGATTCGCTGGTGCAGCGCGAGACGCTCGGCCTCGATCTCGAAGCGACCAGCTTTTGGGTTTCGACGATGGCCGCAATCGCCGTCGCAGTTGCCCTGTTCTGCGCCGCCCCTTCGATCGCATCGGCAATGCGGATGCCGTCGCTGTCGTGGGCCTTGCGCGCGATCTGCATCCCGATGCTTATCGAGTCGGGCGCGACGGTGAGCGGCGTGCGGCTTCGTCGTGGGCTTCGATTCGCGCCGCTGGCCAGGGCCGACGTATTTGGCGAGGCGGCGTTTTTCGGCACCGCGATCGCGATGGTTATCGCGGGCCATCGGCGCGAGAGCCTGATCACCGGGCTGGCCGCGCGGATGGCGACGCATGGACTAGCGGTTTACGTCGCCGACCCGTTCATCCCGCGCCTGCGCTTCAAGATTGCGGGCGACCTCGCCCTGGTGCGGTTTTCATCGAGCGTAGTCGGTGGACAGGCGCTGCGAACGCTCTCGTCCAACGCCGACTTCATGATGGTCGGATGGCTGCTCGGCAGCACCCAGCTCGGTTTCTATTCGATGGCGTGGGACCTTCTGCGCTTCGTGCCTGATCGAGTGTACGCCGTGGCGGGGCGCGTCGCGCTGCCGGCGTTCTGCCGTCTGCAGAATGACGATTCGGCGCTGCGCGAGGGCTATCGGGCGATCGTCGATTACTCGGGACGGCTCGTGATTCCGATGGCGGCGTGCGCCGCGGTGGCGGCGCCCGAGATTATCGCGGCGCTTTATGGCCCCGCCTGGGCGGGCACGGCGCTGCCGCTGCGAATCATGTCGTTTGGCCTCGCGATGATCGGCCTCAGGATGGCGGTCGGATCGATTTACTACGCCAAGAATCACCCGGCATACGAAATTTTTGTTCAGGGCGCGCGAGGTATCGCGACGATCACGACCGTGGGCACGCTCGCGGGCACGGGCCTTTTCGGCGTGAGCCTCGGGATGAGTCTGCTCGAAGGCGCGATGACGCTGCTCGCGCATGCTCTGGTCTGCACGCTTATCGGCACCGCGTTCATGAGCCTGCTTGCCAATGCGGCGCCGGGAATAAAGAGCGCGCTCTGGTGCGCGCTTGCGACGGCAGCGGGCAAACTCCTCGCCGACGCCGGGGATATTCACGGCGCGATGGCGCTGCCGATAGTCACGATCGGACCCGCGATCGTGTTGGCCTGGTTCGAATTCGAAACCACGTCCAAGCTGCTGGGCGCCTTGATCGCGACGCGTCCGGCGGTAGCACGTGCGCAAGGCTGAGAAGGGGAATGAATCAAGGAAATCTCGCGCGCAAGAGCGCTGAAACTCAACTGGAAATTGGCCGCGTCGAGCTCGAGCCGTGGAGCACGGCGCGCGCGGAGTGGATCGCGATGGTCGAGCGCTCGCCGGATGCGACCGTATTTCATACCTGTCGCTGGATCGAGTCGATCCTGGCCGCGTACCGCTTCAGGATTTACGTGGCGGCGCTGAGAAGTCCGCAAGGGGCGATGTTGGCCGGAGTGCCGCTCGCACAATCGTCGCAATTCTGGCGCCAGAAGCTCGTGGCACTGCCCTATTCGGATTTTTGCGCGCCGCTCGAAGATGAGCCGGGAGCGGCGGAAATTCTGATGGCGCAGCTTGCGGCAAAGCAAGGCCTGCCGCCGATCGAAGTGCGCGGCTTCGACGCGCCCGCGCCGTGGCACAAATTTGAGATGTTCCAACGCTGGATCGTCAATACCGAGGGTAGCGCCGAACAAATCCAGCAGCGTTTCAGCCGTAATTTTCGCGCCCATATTCGGCGCGCCGAGACCTCGGGATTCGTGGTCGAGCGAGTCGATGGCGCCGATGGGCTCAGGCGCTTCTACGAGCTGATCGTTACTTCGCGGAGGCAAAAGGGATTGCCCACGCAGCCCGCCGGCTTCTTCCGCACGATCGCAAAAGGGATGGGCGACGACGCGCAAATCTGGTTCACCATCCACGCCGGGCGCGACCTCGCAGTCGAGTTCGCGCTGACGCATCGCGACTGTATCTACGGCAAGTGGATGGCGCGGGCGCATGACGCGGGCACAGGTGCGACAGAAATCCTAATCCGGAAATTGATCCTCAGCCATCTCGGCACGCATCGCCGCTTCGACGTCGGTCGCACCGATATGCGCAACAAGGGACTGGTCAACTTCAAGCGGCAGCATGGCGCCGAGCCGTCGCCGCTGCCCTACGTTTTCACGCCCGACCCGCCCGGCAACATCAGCTCAGAGCATGTCACCGGCACACGCGCACTTGCGATGCGCCTGTGGCCCAAACTGCCACGCCCGGTCGCCGAGGGACTCAGCGCTTTTATCTACAGGTATCTCTCATGACGAAGTATATCGCGATCACACCGGCCCGCGACGAAGAGGCGTTCATCCCGGGGCTTATCACCTCGATGACGTCGCAGAAGACGTTGCCCGAGCGGTGGATCATTATCGACGACGGATCGAGCGACCTTACTGGCGCGATAATCGACGAGGCTGCAGCGCGTTACCCGTTTATCGAACCCAAACATCTGCCACGGGATCGCGAACGTGAGCCCGGCGGCGAATCCGTCATCATGCGGTTTCTCGATTCGAACGTATGGGGCGACGCCGAGTTTCTGGTGCGTTTCGACGCCGATATGCTCTTTGGCCCAAACTATCTGCAACTCCTGTTCGACGAGTTCGCGTGCGATCCGAAGCTCGGGATCGCCAGCGGCGAATTGCTCGAGCCCGAGGGCGGCGGCGAATGGGCCGCGGCGCGGGCTCCGGAGTTTCATACCCGCGGTCCGAGCAAGGTTTATTCGCGCGCCTGTTTCGACGCGATCGGCGGACTCGAATCGGGCCTTGGCTGGGACACGATTGATGAAGTGCGCGCGATGATGGCGGGATACCGCACGCGCAGCTTTCGCCATATCCAGGCTTACCATCGACGCACCACTAACAGCGCGCGCGGCCTGTGGCGCGGACGGCTCGCGGTCGGCGAGGCGGCGTGGCAATCAGGATACTCGCCGCTTTTCATGATCGCGCGCGCCGTTGGCAACAGCCTTGAGCAGCCATTTCCGATCTGCGGCCTACTGATGCTGGCGGGATATTTTCTGGCCGCGCTCAAGCGCAAGCCGGTGCTGGTCGACCAGAAGATCGTGCGCTTTGTGCGCGACCAGCAATGGCGGCGCCTCACGATGAGGGAATCGGTATGGCGATGACGGCTGGTTTCGCGGCAATCGAGCGCGCGGGCAAAGAAACGCTCGCGCGCAACGACGCGTTCACGTTCTGGAAACTGCCCGAGGAGTTTCGCGCGGCGCTCGGCGGCTCGTTGCGCGGTTCGGAGGCGATCGCCGAATGGTATCTGCACGAGCATTACCTGGCGCCGGCGGCGCGGCGGCCACCCTCGACGATGAAATACTATTACGCGGTCAAGCGTTTCATTCCGCGCGAGATGCGCAATACGATGCGCGCGGTGGTGATGTCGCGGCCGCGCGTCGAATTTCCGGCCTGGCCGATCGAAACCACGCTGCTCGATTTCTGGCGCGGATGGCTTCAGAGCGCGCTGGCAACGATTGGCGCGACTGATTCCTGGCGTATCGCGCCGTGGCCCGCGCCCTACCGCACCGCTATCGTGCTCACTCACGACGTCGAAAGCCCGCTCGGAGTCGAGCGGATGCGCGCGATGGCGGAGCTCGAAGATCGCTACGGCTTCCGCTCGTCGTGGAACGTGCCGCTCGGCCAGTATCCGATCGATTGGGCGAAGTTCGAGGAATTGCGCGCGGCGGGATTTGAGATTGGCGCTCACGGTCTCAGCCACGACGGGCGGCTCTTCCGCAGCCGGCGCGATTTTCTCGAACTCGAGCCGCGGCTTGAGCGAATCGCCCGCGAGCATGATCTGCGCGGCTTCCGCTCCCCGTCGACGCTGCGGGTCGCGGAATGGATCGCGGCGATGGACTTCGATTACGACGCCTCGTACTCCGACGTCGATCCGTTCGAGCCCCAGCCGGGCGGCTCGCTGAGTCACTTCCCGTTCTTTTTGGGCTCGATGGTCGAGCTGCCGTACACCCTGCCGCAGGACCATACGCTGCTCAACGTGTTGCATCGCGACCCCCTGCCGGTATGGGAATCAAAAGCGCGATGGATCGCCAAGCGCGGCGGCATGATCCTCGTCCTGACTCATCCTGACTATCTGTGGACAGATGATTATCGATCAGCTTACGAGGAGCTGCTGAAGCGCCTCGCCGATATTGAGGGAGCATGGCGGGCGCTGCCTGGAGAAGTCGCGCGATGGTGGCGCGAGCGCTCGGCGATGAGCCTTGAGCTTCGCGACGGCGCGCCGGCGATTTCGGGCGCCGGCGCCGGGCGCGCAAGCGCGCAGCGCCTGAGCGACGGTCCGCTGTGGAGCGAGGTGTAACGTGGCGCGCTTCCTGATGGTCGCGTACACGACCTATCTTCACGACGCCCGCGTGCACCGTCATGCGGAGGCGCTCGCCGAGCGCGGTCACGAAATTGATGTGATCGTTATCGCGGCGGGCGAGCCGGTCGAGCTGAACGGCGTCAACCTCGTTGGAATCGACGTGCCGCGTTACCGCGGCGCAAGTCATTCCTCGTACCTGAAAGTCTACGGGCGCTTTTTCGGCCGCGCGGCATCGCTCGCGATCGGCCGCAGCCGCAAGCGCCCTTACGACGGCGTGATTATTTGCACGATGCCGGATGCGGCGGTGCTGTGCGCCGTGCCGCTCAGAATTTTCGGCAGCCGCATCCTGCTCGATATCCACGACACGATGCCCGAGCTGTACCTCGACAAGTTTGGTGACGAGCGCGGCGCCTTCGGCGCGCGACTCCTGATGAAGGGGGAGCGGCTGTGTGCAGGGCTCGCCGACCAGGTGCTCGCGGTTCACGAACCCCATCGTCAGCGTCTTATCGCAGTGGGAATCCCTGACAAGAAGATCACTGTCGTCGCCAATGGTCCCGATTTTCGAATCTTCGGCGCCGAGCGGGCGCTGCCAGCCCCGGGAGCGAAGTTCAAGCTCGTATGCCATGGCACAGTGGCGCATCGGCTGGGACTCGATCTCGTGGTGCGCGCGATTGCGCTACTGCGCGATCGGCTGCCGGAGCTCGAGATGCTCGTTATCGGCGACGGGGATTGCTACGACGATGTCGTCGCTCTGGCAAAGGAGCTGCGTGTTGACGATCGCATCGAGTTTCGCGGCCTGGTGCCGACGGTCGAACTGCCCGCGGCATTCGCGGACGCGACTGTCGGCCTTGTGCCGCAGCGCTCGACCCACGCGACGAACCTGATGCTGCCGGTCAAGCTGCTCGAGTACGCGGCGCTCGGAATCCCGGTTATCGCGTCGCGGCTGCGCACTATCGAGCACTATTTCGGGCCGCGCGAAGTTCGCTTCTTCGACCCGGAAAATATCGAAGATCTCGCGGGCGCGATCCTCGAAATGCACGACAATCCTGCTGAGCGACTTGAGATGGCCGCGCGAGCGCACACCGCGGGAGCTCGCCTTTCGTGGGACACTCAGCGCGAGAGCTTTTATCGCGCAATCGATGCGCTGATTCAAAAAGGGGAACTCACATCGTGGAGCCTTCAAAGACCACACTAGTAGTCGGCGTCGGCGAAGTCGGCGGACCGCTCGCGACAATTTTGCAAGGCGCGGGGCCCGTGCTGCGCCTGGATATCCAGCCGCAGCAGATCACGGCCAAGGTCGGGGTGATGCATTTGTGCTTTCCGTTCCGCAGCCGCGATCACTTCGTCGAGACCGCGGTCGGATACATCGAGCGCTTCCGGCCGCATCTGACAATCATCAACAGTACCGTGCTGCCCGGCACGACGCGGATTATCGCGGGCGCCACCGGCATGCGTATCGCCTTCAGTCCGGTGCGCGGCAAGCATGCGCGAATGGTCGAGGATCTTAAGCGCTACGTGAAATTCGTTGCTGCGACCGAACGCGGCGCGGCTGACGAAGCCGAGCAGCATTTCAAGGCGGCAGGATTCGGTGTCGCGCGAATCGATCGGGTCGAAACGCTCGAGCTCGCCAAGCTCGCCGAGACGAGTTATTTCGGCCTGCAGATTGCGTTCGCGCAGGAGCTCAATCGCTACGCGCAGGCGCTGGGCGCCGATTACGACCAGGCGATCACATTTTTCGACGAAATCAGTTTTCTGCCGCGGGTGCGCTACTACCCCGGATTTATCGGAGGACACTGCGTCGTTCCCAACCTGAACCTGCTGAGCATGCTCCAGCCGTCGCCGCTATTCGAAGCGATTCTCGCGTCCAACGAGCGGCGCGCGACCGAGCTCGAGCGCGAAGTTAAGAGCGAAGCGCATGCGGCGGGCAAGCCATGAACGCGGCCAACAGAGTCGGTATTTTGATCTACGATTCGCGGCGCGAGACGCCACCGCTCATCGCCAGGCAGTATGCGCATTTGCGAGGCTTTCGCGAAGAGCTGGTCGATCTCGCCCACGGCGCACGGCCTTCGATTTCGGCGGCTGCGCCTCGATCGACGATCGTCGCGCTGAGTGGCGCAACTGCTGACTCGCTCGAGGGAGATGTAGCCGCCGAGGTAACCGCACTGGTTCGCCATGGCGCAACGATGTATATCCGCGGCGGTTTTGCTCCAGGGCGCTCGGTCGCGATCAAAACTCCAATTCGTCTGAGCTTCAAGATATCGACCGAACTCGCCGCAGACTCGTATCGAATAGGATATGGCACGTTGATTCCAGCCGCGCTCGAGAATGAGACCGGACAAGGGCGTTTCGCGTTCAAGCGTGCGCTCGGACTGGCTGAGCCCGCAGAGCCGTTGGCATTCGCCCGTGGCCCCGAGGGCGGCGAGCTTCCGATCTCATTTGCGATGCCCTGTCACGAGGGGATCGTGATCTGCGACTTGCAGGCTGACGAACTGGCCGAGGCCGCTCTTGAAGCGCCGATCATCGAGCGCCTGGCGACGACTGCGATGCGCCCGTGGGAAACGGCAGCACTCATCGCCGTCGAGCGCGCATGCGGCCGCGGCACGAAGCATCGCGTGCCGTTCGACATCGTGCTCGATGATCGCCCCGCCAATTTTGATTTCTTTCAGACTGGCGGTCTCGAGCGATGGCTGAGTCAGTTAGAAACGCGGCTTTCGGGAGTCCATCTCGACTTCGCCTGGATTCCCTCGCAAACGCATCCGCCGCGCAGTTACGTCGCGACCACTGGGAGGTTCAATGTTGGCTTCGTGTGGCACGGTTTGAATCGTCATATCGATCATAGCGAGCTGCGCGATCCGCAGGTGGAACTCGCGCACGGACGAGCGAACGTGGACGAGATCGCGCGCCGTTATGGAGTAAGGTTCCAGCCAGTCATTATCTTTCCTTACGAGAGGCACAGTCCGGCAGTGATTGATGCCGTTCATCGCGCCGGTTTCGTTGCGTCGTTCGAAAATCCATTCACCCAGCCGGCATATGAAACCGCGTTGCCGGGTTATCTACGGATGTCGACGCCGATGCAGCCGATCTACGGCCGGTACTTTCCGATTTTCCGGCGTTTCGCAGCGCGGCTATTGGACCGCGGCAGGATGCTCGCGCTGGCCGCTCTCGGTATGCCGATCATCGCGACGGTGCATCCCCAGGGCGTGGGGCTCGGTCGGCTTCCAGGTCCGTTCCAAAAGAGCGGCAACGAATCAGATCTTAACCGAATCGTGAGTTTCGCGGCCGAAAAGAAGCTGCGGCCGATGACGCTCTGTGCAATAGCGCAGGAAATGCTGGCATAGCCCGCGGGTGAGCGGGTCGGTTTCCTAATATGGGACTAGACCTTTTCGAGGCGTCAGTCGCTGTGCGTGATGCGACCGACGAAAGTCCACTTCACGAAGTGATTCCTCACGTGCGCAGCCGCCTCGCACTGGCGGCCGGCGGCTTGCTGGCCGCGGCGACTCTGTTGGTACTGGGTTACTTCGCGCCGAAAATTGCCCTCGCGATCGGCGCGCTGATCATCGCCGCGACTCTTATCCGATCCGTCAAAGTGCTCATTCGCACGCCGATCTACTTGATATTGATGCTGATCGTGATCGAGGAGATTCCTTCGCTAATCCCGCTCGACGACAGCATGCGGGTGCTGGTGCGATACTCACTCTATGCAATCCTGCTCACACCGGCAATTCCGATTGCGATGCGAACCGGACTGCTTGGACGCGGATGTTTTCGTCTTTACGCAGTCTATTTCGGATGGGCACTTGTAACCATTAGCTATTCAATCGCGCCGGCTTACAGCGCCGCGCGACTGGTCGGTTCTGTGTTGTCGTTCGTCGCATTGATCGCGGCGATCGGTCAGGTCAACGACGAATCTGACGCAAGCGAATCACTGTTCCTTGCGTTGCTCGCGTTGTCCGCCCTTATGGCGATACTCGCGCTGGCGGAACTGGTACTGCCATCCAGCATCACGTGGTCCCATCCAGTAGCAGGTGATCCCGAGAGCTTCGGCGTTCCGCGTTTCAAAGGGCTCTTCGAAAATCCCAACCAGGTCGGCGCCATTACCCTTCCATCGGTGACAGTCGGCCTCGTCGGATGGCTGCGGTTTACCGGATTGCGTCGGCGATGGGCGGGAGCGGCCGTCGTGCTGGGATTAATCTTGACGCTGATGGCGGACTCGCGATCGGTTTTGGTCTCGATCGGCGCCGGATGCGCCTGTTATGCGATCTGGCGCTATCGCGTCAAAGGATTCGTCGCGTGCGTCGCTGTGGCCCTCGGAGCCTTCGTATTACTCGCAACCTTCGAGTCCGACTATTTCTTCCGTGGCGCGGGAACTCTGACCGGACGCACCGACATCTGGCATTTTACCATCGCTCGTATGTGGGAGCGGCCGCTGTTGGGCTATGGCTACCAGGTTGACGGTGCGATCTTCGGTAGCCGCTATTTTCCTATCTGGTGGGGACCGTGGTACGAAGGGCCGCGCAGCTCGCTGCACAATGAGTACTTGTCGCGCGCCATCGGGCTTGGCATACCCGCGTTGGCACTCTGGCTATTCATGACGCTGCGACCGTTTCACGATTTATTTCGGCGCAACACCGATACCTGGAATCTCAAGCCCGCGTTCCTGCTAATCGTCGTGCCGATGCTGATTCGGTCGATGGCCGAAGCGGATGTGAGCGATTGTATATTTCCCTCCGGCGTCACGCTGGCCCTCGTCTGGGCCCTGGCAGAGCGCGGGCGGCTTCTAACTCTCGCTCACGAGCCCGCGGAAGCGACTTCGCAGACCGTTTCACATCTCGCATCAGCGCTGGCGGGCGCAGTCTTGTTCGGGGTGATATTTACTGGCATCGCGAGATCGGCCTCAGCCCGTACTTACTACATCGACGCCTCCGGAACTGATTCGAACCCGGGGACCGATCCTGCGACTCCCTGGCGGAGCCTGGCAAAAGTGAGTAACGCGGTCCTTGCGCCGGGCGATGTCGTTGCGCTCAAGGCAGGGGATACATGGCGGGGAACCCTTGCGCTCCATAGCAGCGGCGCCGTCGATCATCCGATCACTATTACTCGCTATGGGTCCGGGCCGCCGCCGATCATTTCAGGCGCTGACGTTATCTCAGGATGGCGACTGGAACACGACGGGGTTTGGTCGGCGCCGTGCGAAAGCCCGGCAGCTAACGTATACGTTGGGAGTGAGTGGGGCTGGGGTCTGAACTACTCGCCATCGAACGGAGACATCGCCCCCGGCGGCTGGCGTTGGGAGGCCGGGCGCCTCTTCCTTCACTTTCCGCGCGATGCTCAACCGACGTCGCAGACTATCGAGGCGGCTGTACGCGAAGATGGAATCATCGTCGATGGTGCCCATCCGAACAACAATGGAGTGCCTGCGATCTCTTACTCATACAGCGGCGGGAACGGCGGAAGGACGGGCACAATAGAAAGCAGAATCGGGCACATCGTAGTTGACGGCATCGAAGTCCGCCGCACTGCCGGATGGGGAATCCATTTTTACGATTCGATTAATCCCGTTGTCCGCAACTGCACTGTGCACGAAACCGGCCCCGGTCGTCGCGATATCAAATACCACAATGCCATTCACGTTGATCTCGGACCGGGCGCGCGCTTCGAGAACAACACCATCGCCTACAGTGGCGGTCATGGCAACGCGATCAACTGCCAGCGCGCCGATGGTGCTCGAATCGCTGGAAACCAGGTACAGAACTGGTTTCACAACGGTCTCGATATCAAGGAATCGACCGGCGTCGTAGTTACCGGAAATACCGCACACGACTCCGTGGCAGGTAGCGGAGTTTACGGCGAGTTCGATCGGAACCTCACCGTTTCCGGCAATACTATTCGGAACGTCGTCACCGGTGTGCAGGCAAATCTCGGTACGTCCGCGACTATCACCGGCAACTTCATCCTGGGCGCCTCTACCGCAATCTACGTCGGGCCGCGCGGCGCGACCGTTACGATCTCAGATAACTGCGCCGCCGGCGTTCGATTTGCCCTGATCGACGCTGGTCAGGATGCGATCGTTGAAGACGACAACGCATGGGGCTCAGCCAACGTAAAACTGGGCCAACGTATCTTCGAAGGAATCGCCGAATATCAGCGCGCCGGCTATGGAACCGGCGATCGCTACACCAACGCCAGCTGCCCATAAGAAAACGCCCCGAGATCTCCCGGGGCGTTTCGCGCAGATTTCGCGTCTATAGCTAGTAGCTTTCCACCGCACCCATGTCCGGGGCTTTGCCCTTATACGGCAGATCGACGTCGGTCCCGGCGTTCACGCATGGCGAGGCGGGCTGCAGTGTAAATTTCGTCGGAGCCGATACCCACATCGGATTGGCGCTGATGTCGTTGTTATGACCCGCCATCGTCATTAATTTCGTTGCATTGACCGCAGAAGGACCTAGCTTTACCTGCGTCGTCTGAGACGCCGGTCCCCAGTCATTATAGTCTTCGGTCAAGGCATAGCCGCCGGCATTCTGCAGCGCCATGACGGTGCCCATCGTGATGTTGTTCTCGACCTCAGCGCTGCCGCCATTGGCGGGTCCGAGATAAATTCCGCCCTGCGTCGTATTCATCATCGAGTTGTTGTAGATATACGCACTCGTCTGCAAATTGGGCTGGATTGCCATCGGCGCGTTGTAGATGATGTTCTCCACGGCGTCGTAGTTCACTACGTATTCAGTATAAAGCCCGGATCCCACGCTGGCATCGTGAACGGTGTTGCCCTGGACCAGGATATTCTTGGAAAGCTTCACGTCTATACCGTTGTGATTCCATTCAGTAACGGTATTGTTCAATATCTGGCCGCCGTCCGCGCGCTGCATCTGAATTGCGTTGTGACCACCGCCATACAACACGGTATTGCCTTTGTAGATTGCGTTCGGAGCAATGTCAGCATAGAGAGCGTTGTAGTAGCCCAGGTCCTGTTGCCCGGTTCCGTTCTGGATGAGCATGCAATTGCTGATTAGCGGAGCGACCGAATCGTAGAACTGGATACCATAGTTTCCGGTCCGCTCGGTCATAATGCTATCGATGGTGATGTAGTTGATATAGGCGGTCGCGTTGCCACCTTGACCGCTGCTGCCGGCGGAGAAGTTGAAAGTCGCGGATGCGACCCGGTTGTTATTCGAGCCCGCACCGTTGACGAAGATTCCGTTCTGACGAATGGCCGCCTCGATCTGGTGGTTGGCCGGATTTGATCCGTCCGCGAGCCGCACGTACAAGGTGCTGCCGTTGTAGTACCAGCTTCCGGCCGTCATCGCCGACACCGAATTCGCCATTGTCAGCCCCCACTCCGGCTGACCATCGCTGTATACGTTGTAGGGTGCGCTATTCAGTGCGGCCTGGTAGGTGGCGCCCGTGCTGACTTCCCATCCCGTCACAAGATTGGAACCATTGATTATTGGAAGTGCGCCGGTCCCATAGGCGGTGAATGTGACAGGTTTCGCAGCGGTCCCGCTGCTCTTGGGGGTAAGCGTTTCACGCCAGAGGCCGCCGCGCTTCAAATAGATCACATCGCCCGGCTGAAATACCCATCCGCTGACTTTGGCGAGTGTCTTCCACGGAGCAGCAGAGCTGCTGCCGGGGTTCGAATCGTTACCGGCTGGATCTACATAGTAACTGGCCGCATTCGCCGATCGCGCGGCCGAAAACAAACACATCCCAAGCGCCAGGATACTCAGACTGAGAGAGGATTTTGTTTTCATCATCGTCACCGTCCTGAAGCCCAATAGAGCAACTCGCGAGCCATGAACTATCCGAGCGACGATGTGCACCGATCCGATTCATACTAGTTTTTGCGCAGAGACCGCGTGCTCCAACTTGATACAAACGCGAAGGAGAACGAAACATCATTTCTCTGAGTTTGACTAGAATAACACGCGCGAAGTGGACCTCCGGGCGCATTATATATTTTGAAAGGGATTCGCTGTGTCGGCGAGCGGCTTGTAATGGGCCATCGAATGACTATCGCCGCAAAGGAAATGAGTTTTCCTAAACGGGCGGAATAGACGGGTCCGGCGCCAAGGCAAGGTCTCGCGATCGTGCCATCGAACAGCGGCATCGCTACTAAGCCAAAGACCGATTAGGTTTCCAGTCAGTGATGCAGGCGGGCAGAACGAACACCGGCTGAAGCTCGGCGTGTTCCGTCTATCTCTCAGCGGCACCCTCTACCGCTCGCCCCCCCTCCGCGCCCTATCCGCAAACACGAACCATTCAGCAAACGACCATTATGTTTTTCCTGGCCGGCTGCCGGTGCGCGTGAGCGCAGTCCGGGAGCCTGCGCCCCTCTTCTCAAGACCGTCCGCAAGTTTTGCCATTCCCCCGGATCCTCGCTTTCGTCGCCTCTCTGTTGCCAAGCGACGCTGTCTCTTATGGCGACGTTCGGAGTTAATTGCAAGGAGGCAAAAGCAGCTCTAGTTCATCAATGTGTTCCGAGCAGAGGAGAAAGAAGGCCTGAAGACGCGAAACCGACGGCCGGCAAACGAAAGCGCCGCCGCGAACGTTCCGCAGCGGCGCCGCTCAATGCTAGCCGAGCACGCTAGAGAGCAGAAGGACGCCAGGCTGGAATTTCGTGGCCGATCGCTCGTTCCACTGCTTCAACCTGCGGCCGCAGTTGCTTGTGGAGCTCGCGAACGAAGGTCGGATTGAGAGTCGGCAACTCAGGTCCGCTGCCGAAAAAGAGCCGCCTCACCCGAGTGGCTCTGACGACAGCCATCGTGCGATCGAAGCGATGCGATCGCATCCACTCCGAGGCTGACACGCCGAGCTTGGTCCACCACGCCATTCGTGGCGCGACCGCGGCATCAGTGGAGTTTTCTTTCTGCTGCATGTCGGCATCGACTTCGAATCGCTCGATCCCTACGAAATCGCAAAGTTGATCGACGAAGGTTTGCGGGTCGCTCAGCAGGTCCTCGTAAATCAGGATGAGGACCCGGTTACGCCCGAACATGCTTATCCATTCAGCCAGGTGATAGCCGTATCGCGCGGACTCGCGCATCTCGTCATCAGATTCCACGGCGGCTTCGAAGCTGTCGGTGATCTTCCCCGAAGCGCACTTCAATTTGTAGAGAGAAAAGAGCCGCTCGACCGGATCGCGAAACGTTGCAACGATGCGCACGTCGGGCAGCCGCTCTGCGATCCGAAATCGCGCGTCGGACGAGTAGAAATACGTCGGAGCGATCTCAGCCGTGGGAAGCCCTGCGCGAGCATTGCGAAAATGCGCTGCGTACCATGCCATTCCGTTCGCATAGCGCAAGTCGAAGAACCGTGTCTCTTTGACTGATTCCGCCAGGTTGAGGTGGCCCTTAAGAATGCGATGCATCCAGGTCGTCGCGGTGCGCGGCGGACCGATTGCAATCACATCAGGCAGGGCAGCAAATTCAGCGCGAACCGGTGGCGTGTCGCGGAACTCGTGACGATCATTACCCAGTCCATTCGAATGGCTCATGGCAATCCTCCAGCCGCGTCGCGCGAGGTCCGCCGCGCTCAGGCCGCAACGTGAATGCCGCGATGGTCGAGCAGCACCAGGTTGCGGCCGCAACGCGTCACCAGGCCCTGATCGCTCATCTCGCCAAGCAGGCGCGTCACCATCGGACGTGAGCTACCGATCATGTCGGCCAAATCGTCGTGACCGAGTTCCGGCCGCAGCAGCACCCCGCGCGCGTCACGAACGCCGAAGTCGCGCGCCAGCTCGTGGAGCACAAACTCCAACCGCTCGCGAAACGACAGCAACAGCATCGTCAGGAGCCGCTTGGCGACAATCGACCAGTAACCATTGAGCCGAGTCATGATCTGAATCAGGGCGTCGCGCTCGACGCGTTGCAGCACACTGACGAGATGCTCACGCGTGACCAGCGCGACGGTGCATTTGCCAAGGCTGTAGGCTTCGAAAATCCTTCGTCCCGGACCGCCCTCTCGTGGAGTTTCCATGTGGCCGATCACATCGCCAGGACCTGCGAGCTTGGCGAGAATCCGACGTGAGCCGATGCTGTAGTAAACACGCACCCAGCCCGAAACGACGGCAAACATGATGTCGGCGGGAGTGCCGGT
This sequence comes from Candidatus Binataceae bacterium, assembly GCA_035508495.1. Classification (NCBI taxonomy): domain Bacteria; phylum Candidatus Binatota; class Binatia (SeqCode); order Binatales (SeqCode); family Binataceae (SeqCode); species Binataceae bacterium (SeqCode). Next base: position 58,915 of record DATJMX010000010.1, on the reverse strand, counting down.
CATGAAGATCGTCGAGTCTCGACCATAGTTGACGAGCGGATGACCATCGAGGAGCTCCTTGGCGGCATCAGTCGGTATCCCCAGACCGCGGAGCTGGTTCTCGAAGCGCGCACGACAATTTTCCGGAATCTCGGCGTCCACTGTTTCCCCCGTTTTTCTGAGCAAGATAAGCTCGCGATAGTGTTCCTTTGACCCTCGTCGTAATCGGCAAAAGACCTAATACGTATTCGAATCGCACTTAATCGGGATTACGAAATTGTGAGGACTCGTTGCTATGTCTGAATCTAAGTAACGGGGTAACTTCCGTCAAATCGATAGACCGCCCGATAGCACAATAAAGCCTAAGCAATGGCGACTTTATCTAATCTTTAACGGCAGGCGCATGCCATCGCTCGCCCGCGACAATTCCTATTGCCGGTGAAAAAACAGGCTATTTCACTACGATAAAATAGGCAGGATTCCCCGTTGGATAATCGATTCTTGTTACCGGCTTGGCCGGAAGCACTTCGGTGGGGTCAAAAACAATCACGCCGTGATCGTATTTGCTGTACGCAATGCCGGCGCCGTAGAAAACGTAGTGATCGAAACGAACTACCGGTCCGAACAGTCCCTTTGCCTTGAGAACGTTTTCCCGCTGATATTTTTCCGGATCGTAGCGATCGTAAAAGAGTGGATATACATACGGCTGATTGATTCGCTTAGTAACAATTGTGAACTCGCTGCCATTGTTCAATCGATGCGCAGCAGCAAGCGCCTGCTCGATTCCATACTGAAAGTATGGCGCGGTGACAACTGGATATTCGGTAAAATAGTATTTCACAAAGCTGGCAGAGTGAAATAGCAAAGAAGCCGCCAAAGCTCCGAGCGTGAGGTTTCGCGCCAGTGGATGGGAAGCGAGCATATCGATCAAAATCGTCAAGCCCAGCACCGAGAGCAGAATCCATGGTGTGCAGGCGAACAGATTGCGGCGCGACATCGGATGCGCCATCCAGATCTTTGGTGTCAGCTGCGGAGTCGGGGCTTCGAGAGGTGACAAAATCGCCGGACTGGGAACAGCATCGATCGGTGCGCCGGAATCGGGCATACCGACCCCCATTGGGAGCGCGAGCATCGCGGGCGCGGCTGCGAGCACCAGCCGCCCTGCTAACAGCACTCCGCTCTTCGCCATGCCGGTCGTGTTCTCGACCCCACACCAGATCCAGGGCAGATGCCCGTCCATAAACAGGTACGACGGAAGCCCCGAACAGCACCTAGGCAATCGCTGTGATGGCAGTTATATCGACTATGCTCACAGCGCAGCCGCCGCGCGCACCAGCGAGACCTTCAGCCCGAACATCCTCACCATCGGAACGAGTGAGTAATCGAATAGCGCCATCCGGTAGTCATTGAAACCCTGACTCACCACGGGAAGATGGTTGCCACGATGATCACTGCCAGTCAGCGCAAGACTGTATGCGTCGTAGCTATTGACGGCTTCGTCCAGGTCGAGAGCGAGCGGTACGTTCTGCAACTTCACCAGGCGCAGGGTGGCACCTCGCAGCAACGCGCACACTATAATGGCGATGCAAATCTTCTGTTCTCGCGGCCATGGTGCGCGAGGTGCCGCAGGCGATTCGGTTTTTCGCTTGCGGGAGTTTTTCGGCACAGCACGGAGGCAACAAATCTGTGGTATGCAGCGCGAGAGATTGTGTTACACAGGCGCTGAACCTGCCCAGCCCGGACGCACTTTCAGCTTGGCCAGAGTTGCCATTACGCGATCAGATTCGCCGAGATCACTCCACTCGACGTCGGAAACAGTAATCACCGCCAGGTTGCCTGGATTACTTGCCAGCACCTGCTCAGAGAAGTTCACCGAGGGCAGATCGTTATACAGACGGCGCATCGTTTCCCGCTCGAACATCGTATCGAGGACAGGCCGCACCGCAGAGAATTGAACGAAGAGGCCCGGCAATGCCATCGCGATCGTGCGGATGATGGTCGAGACGCGCGCCGCCATCACGAAACTGTTCCAGAGACAGCCCGCGTGCATCAGCTCGTTCGCGAACTCGCGCTCGGGCTTCTCGAAGAAGCGGCGCACGCGATGCAGCCGCGTTCCGCCGGCCGCGAGCTCATCGCCCGGTTCGATCCATCCGTAACCGGTTTCGGGACTGCGCGCGCGAATACCCAGCATCGCGATGAGATCGGGCAATTCGTCGGTCGCGCACAAGGCACTATCTACGTAGTGCATAAAGGCTGGATCGTCACTGACGAAATGATCGGATGGAAAGATCGCAACCGATGCTTCGGCGGCGGTCGCCGCCAGTTTCATCAGCGGATACAAAATCGCCGCGGCCGTGCCGCGATTCGAAGGTTGCACCGCGATGTTGGCGCTGGCGACACAATCGAGTTGGGGCTCGTAGAATCGCGAGTGCGCTCGCGTCACCGACGCGAGCGTGTTTTCACGCGGAATCAGCAGAGCGATTCGCTCCAGCGTCTGCTGCAGCAGGGTCAGCTCGCCAAGCACGGGACAGAACTGTTTCGGTACGTCGTGTCCCGAGATTTTACGGGTGAGCGATTTCAGCCGCGATCCATCGCCGCCCGCCAAAATCAATGCAAAACGTTCGGCGCGCGGGTTCATCTTGCGGCGTCTCCTCAGTTCCCGAGCGACCGCGCCGCCTGACGCGGCGGGCGGTCATTGGCAAACCGAAGACTCGACAGCGGGCGATGCCGCCGGTTTTGGTAACGTCGCGCGGGCAGATCGTCGAGCGTCATCGCTCGCAGCCGTTGGCGCAACGAGACCGGTTCGATACCGAGGGTCTCGCATAAGTTCTCAAAGCTGAACACGGTCTGATTGCCCTGGCCGAGGCGCTCCGAATGGAACCAGTTCTTGACCTCGAGAAATTCGCGCCGCCGCTCGCCGTCCTTGGCGTTCATGTTGCGCAGGTAGGTCCGGATCGCGTCCTCGAGTACGGCGAGCATCAGGCGTTTCTCGCCATCGATTACGCGGCGCCGGCGCACGAGATCGTCGTACTGCTCGGGCATCAGGCGTCCGGGTTCAAAGATGCTATGGGAGGAAAGCGACCCGCGACTCGTCTCGGTATCGCCGCGGGTCGGGCCTTGCTCAGTCATCGCGCACTCCTCGAGGCGGATGCTCTCGACTCAGACGCGCACGGACCTCACCCTGGTCAGCGTCGGAGTTTGGATAAATCCGCCCCTTTTCCTTACGAAGCCAAGGTTTCAGGCAAACGGATCATCGGCGAACATTGTGTTAAGTCGGGGGCGTCCGGCGCCGCGGCCGGGCGTTGTCCAGGACAGCGACGTGACTTTGCGGACTAAATCGTGAAGTGAACGACGCTCAGCACGACTTCGAGCAGGATGAGCAGCACCACGATGATTTCGAGCCACACCAGGCGCCGATCGCGGGCGACATCGAGCAGGAGCTCCAAAGACTGCTGGATGCTATTCATCTTGGCTTCCAGTGCGCGGTAGCGGTCGGCGAGGTCAAACTCATCGCGCAGGTCGTTGTATATACGATCCATCGCCGGGTCTTCCCAGGTCGCCTCGGGCTTGTCGAGGAGATGCAGCACGGCAACCACCTCGGTGCGGGTCACGATCGCCTCGCCGATGAAACGATGCATCCGGCGGATTCTTAGCGGCACCGTGCCGCGCTTCTCGAGGCGCTCGATAAACTGACCCGCACGGGCGAACATGACGTCGGTCAGACGCTCGTAGTATTCCATCGCCGCGCTTTGTGCGACGGTCAGCGCGACGATTCCGGCGCGCTGGCGGGTAAGCTGATCGACGTGCAGCATGCCGTTGAAGATTCCGATACGGCCGTCGGGATCCTCGATGACTGAGTAGTCCTCGCGCAGAACCTGGGTCGTCAGCTTTGGCAGCGCCGTGCGCAGCTTGGCGAGCTGGGCGTCACGGCTGTCGGGTGGCGCATCGAGCATTACCACCGCGCCGAACGGGAACACGAACATCGTTCCGTCAGATCCAATTGGCGAATAGAGCTCGAGCGCCGAGACCCGCGCGTCAGGGAACGCGGGCGCAATTTGCCGCAGCGAGAAATTCTCTTCAAACGCGACGGCGTAGAATTGGTGGGTCCGAGCGGCCATCCTTCGAGCCTTTCGGCGGCGCCGGAGCGCTTTATCGCATCGGTGCCGCAGGTAATATTCTCAACACCATGCGCACTTTGAAAGCGGCACTTCTCATTCTCGTCATGCTCGTCGCGTTTGCTTTGCCGATCGCGCCGGCCCAATCACAACCTGCGCCTGTCGCGTCCTCTGACGCGCAGTTCAATCGCGACGTCAAAGAGTTTATCGATTCGGAGCTGAAGCTCTTCCCCGAGCGTGCGACTGAGCTCGGCGACCATCGCTTCGACACTCGCGTTGACGATGAATCGAGGCAAGGCATCGCAGCCGTAATTTCGCATGCGACGCATTGGAAGAAGGAATTCAGCGATGTCAGTCCCGCGGGCCTCACCCCGGCTGAAGCCACGGACCGCGAATGGCTTCTGGCGCAGATCGATGGCGAGCTGCTTTGGAACCAGCAGGTCAAGTCGTACGAGCGCGATCCAGGGATGTATATGCCGACCTCCGGCGTTTACTCCCTGATTCAGCGCAACTTCGCGCCGGCCGCTGTCAGGATGCGCGCGGTGACGGCGCGCGAGAAGGCCGCGCTCGCCAACCTCGCCGCCGCGAAATCGAACCTCAAGCCCGAGCGCGTGCCGCCGATCGCGATTGACATCGAGTTGATGCAACTGCCGGCGACGATCGCATTTTTTCGCAAGGACCTGGTGGAAGCATTCGCATCGGTGCCTGAGGGCAAGGACAAGGAATCCTTTATAAAGGCGACTTCGGCGCTGACCGCCACGATCGAAGGTTACGGCAAGTGGCTCAAGGACGATCTTCGCCCGCACGCGAGGGGCGACTATGCGATCGGCGCGGACGCGTTCAGCAAGATGCTCGCCGACGACGACATGGTTACGACTCCGCTCGATAAGCTCGAGCAAATCGGCCAGGACGAGATGCATCGTTTACAGAAGCAGTTCGTCGCGACCGCGAAGTTGATCGATGCGAACCGCACGCCGAGCGAGGTTGCCGCTGCGATGGCGACTCAGCATCCCGAGCCGTCGCAGGTGATTCCGTCCGTCAACGCCGGCCTCGCCGCGATTCGCGAGTATGTCGTCAGCCACCACATCGCCAGGATTCCGTCGATGGTGCCGCCGATCGTTGCCGAGACGCCGCCTTTCATGCGCGCAACGACCTTTGCCTCGATGGATTCGCCGGGGCCGTTCGAGAAAACCAGCGAGGCATATTTCTACGTGACGCTGCCCGATCCGTCGTGGCCAAAGGAAAAGCAGGAGCAACTCCTCGCGTTCTACTCGCCGCCGACGATTTCCGACACTTCAGTGCACGAGGTCTATCCGGGCCACTACGTGCAGTTTCTCAACAACCGTCTGAATCCGGATCTGGTGCGCAAGATTTATGCCTCGGGCGCCGATGTCGAAGGATGGGCGCTCTACTGCGAGCAGATGATGCTCGACGAGGGGCTGCACCGCGGCGATCCGCACTTCCGATTGGCGCAGTTGCAGATGGCGCTAATGCGAGCGTGCCGGTACCTGGTCGGCATAAGGATGCATACGCACGGAATGACGGTGGCACAAGCGACGGCGTTCTTCGAGCAGAGCGCCTACCAGACTCATCACAACGCCGAGGTCGAGGCGCTACGCGGCACCGGCGATCCCGGCTATTTGCGCTATCAACTCGGTAAGCTGATGATCTTGAAGCTGCGCGAGGACCTGCAGCGACAGGAGGGTGCGGCGTTCGACCTCGGCAAGTTCCACGACGCATTCCTTGCCGAAGGCGCCCTGCCCGTCCCGCTAATCCGCCGCGCGATGCTTGGCGAAAACGCCGGCCCAGCGCTTTAGAGAAGTAAAAATCGAAACTCCCAAGAGAGCAACGCCACTGGCGATTCCAGGCGATCAGGAAGGGGCGGTCCGTCTGGATAGGCGATAATAACGCTGACCAGCCAATAATACCGCCTCATTACCAGGATGGCGTAGGGCTCTCAGATGACGCGCGATATCTCGACACTGATCGCGAAGATTCCGGAATCAGGATTATTTGGGTTCACCGGCTCTCACAAAATCGCGGTCGAATCGCCAGCTCTCTCCGCCAAATTCAAATGAGATATTTCCATTCGGAGCAATCACCGCCCCTTGAACGCCGGCTTTCGTTTCTCGAAGAAGGCAGTGCGGGCCTCTTTGGCGTCTTCGCTGGCGAAGGCAATACGGATATTCGATAGCTCGTAGCGTAACTGCTGCTCCAAGTCACTGGTTTCCAGGGATTTAACCATACCGCGCTTGAGCAAACGCAAAGTGATCGGCGACCACTGACAGAGCGATTCACAATACGCTGCGAGCCGGTCCTGGAATTTATCGTCATCCACCACCTCGCCCGCCATGCCCAGCGCCACCGCTTCTTCGCCGCCGACCGTGCGGTTCTCCATCATGAAACGAAGCGCCTGCTCGTAGCCCATCGCCTGCGGCAATGTAATGGTCAGGCCGCCGTCCGGAGAACCACCGATGCGAGTGTAGCCGGCCATCAGCCTGGCGTTGCGACTGATGAGGCGCACGTCAGTGGCCATAGCCAATCCCAGGCCCGCGCCCACTGCGACCCCGTTAATGCCGCCGACTACTGGCTTGTCGCATCGCTTGCGGATCGAGAGCAGGAACTGCCCGACCCAACTGATGTCGTCCAGTTGTGCCGATTGCGCCGAAAGGGGTGAAAAGCGTTCTGCTCCCGACAGGTCCAGCCCGGAGCAGAATGAATCCCCGCTGCCGGTGACTGCGACCACCCAAACACTATCGGTCTTGGCCGCATCTTCCACCGCCTGGACCACCCCCCAAGCCAGGGCGTCGCTCAAAGCGTTTTTCTTTTCGGGACGGTTAAGCTTGATAGTCCTTGTGTGTCCGGCATCAGAAACTTCAACAAGATTTCCCATTGTTTACTTCCACAGCTGCGCAGATTTTCCGTACGAATTATCCCCTCGAGGACTGAGTGGTCAACAACCGGAGCAAGCCGCGCTGAATGCACCGCCGTGGCCAAATTTGTGCCCTAGAAAGAGGCGGTCGTCAGCTTTCCGGCTGGACCCTGAAATAGCGAACGTATCAATCATTCCAGAATCCTGCCGGGGGATACGCGCTGCCTGTGCTTTGCCGCTCGCACGATAGTTATCGAACCGTCATCCCGTTCGTCGGGAAGCTGGGGCGCTCCTCGTGTGCTTGAGTTGGCGCGGCTAATCGAATTCGGTCAGCGCGAGAGACGTCCACAAATTGTCCACGAATTGGGCTGCGGACATGAGCGCTGGCGAAAAATCGTTGAGACTCATTGGCGCGCCCGGAGGGGCTTGAACCCCCAACCCTCGGTTCCGAAGACCGATGCTCTATCCAATTGAGCTACGGGCGCGCACTTGATGCTGGCAGGAACTGGTCTTTTATCATGACCGCTCCGCGCCGCGCGAGCCTTGTCGATCCATCGGACTGAATCATTTGGCCACCCGATTGACTCGCTTCGCTGGTTCCATCAATAAATGACTGACTGGTCAGTTCATGAGGACCGATATGCTTAACAGCTCTCTCACCAGCTCCCGGCCCGCACTTGCGGCGCAGGTGTCGAAGCGGGAGCGAATTCTCAACGCCGGCCTGAGACTTTTTGCTCACGAGTCTTACCAGGCCGTGACCATGGATCGCGTCGCGCAGGCCGCCAGCGTCGCCAAGGGCACGCTCTACCTTTACTTCCCGTCCAAGGAAGAGCTTTACCTCGGAATTCTGAGCGACGGTCTGGAAAGCGCCGACCGCCTCTATCGCCAGAGCGTCGATCATTCTACCGACGTGCGCGAGCGCGTGCGCCGTGCGATCGCCGTGAGTATCGAGTTCTACAACGAGCGCCCCGATCTCACACGCCTGTTCGCGAGCGAGGAGCCGCGCCTGGCCGAAGCTCGCACGCGGATTATCCAGGGATGGCGCGAGCGCGGACTGCATCTTTACACCTCGCTTATCGAGGAAGGTCAGCGCGCCGGAGTATTCGGTAGTTTCGATCCGCGCCTTGCGGCGCTGATGGTGATGGGCGCGGTGCGTTCAGTCCTGCTCTACTACGGCACCGAACGCTCCGTCTCCGAGATCGTGCGCGAGCTTCCGGACTTGCTGCTGCGCGCGCTCGATTCAGGAAGATTCGACAGCCGCGAGATGCTTCAGGCTGGCTGATGCGGGCACTGATACGGCGACTGATCCGGCTGGGAATCCTGGCCGCGATCATCTTCGGCATCTACTATTTCGGCAGTCGCTACCTGTGGCCGCCGCCCGATCGCAGCCATATCGACGTGGTCGGCATGATCGAGGCGCCCGAGGTCAATATCACCACCCGTATCGGCGGACGAATCCAGACCCTCGACCTGCTCGAGGGCGACCACGTCAGCAAGGGCCAGGTCGTCTGCACGATCGAGGATATCGACATCCGCAATCAGTACATCAAGGCCAAGGCCGACCTCGCTCACGCCGAGGCGGACCTCGCCCAGGCCAAGCGCAATCTCGGGCGCAACGCGAAGCTCTACTCCGAGAATATCGTCTCGACGCAGACCCGTGACGATTCCGTCACTGCCGTGCAGCAGGACGAGGCCAACGTGCTCAGCGGGCAGGCCAACGTGAAGTTCTATGCCGATCAGCTCAACGACACGCAGATCAAATCGCCCGTCGATGGAGTGATTGTGAGCAAGGCGCTCGAAGTCGGCGAATGGGTTACGCCCGGCACGCCGATCCTCACCGTCGATGACCTCTCGACGATCTGGGCGCGCGTCGACGTCGAAGAAACCGACCTCGGTTCGCTCTATGTCGGCAAGACCGCGCAGGTCCGTTTGCCGACCAATCCGCCCGAGACCTTCACCGGGCGAATCATGGCGATTGGACAGGAGGGCGAGTTCGCGACCGAGCGCGACGTGCGCCGCGGCCGCCAGGATATCCGGACTTTCTACGTCAAGGTGCAGGTGCTTCAACCGGGCGGCGAGCTCAAGCCCGGGATGACGGCCGAGGTGACCTTTCAACGTGGCGATGGAACCCGACTCAGCCGCAATTGAAACCCGCGAACTGACCAAGCGCTTCGGCTCCTTCACCGCCGTCAACAAGGTCAGCTTCGCGGTCGCGACGGGCGAAGTGTTCGGCCTGCTCGGACCCAACGGCGCGGGCAAGACGACGCTGGTGCGGATGCTCACGACGCTGCTGCCGCCGACCGAGGGCAAATGCTTCGTCGCCGGAATCGACGTCGCGCGTCATGCGCACCAGGTGCGCCAGCGAATCGGCGTAATCCCGCAGGCGCTGACCTCCGACCTCGATCTCACCGGATGGGAGAATATCGACATCTATGGCGAGTTCTTCGGGCTATCGCGCAAGGAGCGGCGAATCCGCGGACAACGCCTGATCGAGATGGTCGGGCTCAAGGAACGGCAGAGGGATCTGGTCGCAACCTACTCTGGCGGAATGCGCCGGCGGCTTGAGATCGCACGCGGCCTGATTCATTCCCCCCAAGTGCTGTTTCTCGACGAGCCCACCATCGGACTCGACCCGCAAAGCCGCCGCGCGGTGTGGGATCTGCTCGAAACGCTGCGCAAGGAAAGCGAGATCACGATTTCGCTCACAACCCACTACATGGACGAAGCCGAGTCGCTTTGCGATCGAATCGCGATCGTCGATGGCGGCAAAATAATCGCGCTCGATTCGCCGCAGGGCCTGAAATCCGTCGTGCCAGGATCGGACCGGATCGATCTCGAAGTCGAGCACGACGTCGAAAAAATTGCGACGATGCTCGAAGCGCAGACATATCTGCGCGGCGTGACCCGCGACGGCGGCAACCGCCTCATCCTCGCGACCGATGACGGCGGCCATGCGATCCCGCGCGTGCTCGACCAGGTCGAAGCCGCGGGCGATCGCGTCACCTCGATCACGATTCACAAATTGTCACTCGAAGACGTGTTCATCCATTTCACCGGCCGCACCTTGCGCGACGAGGCCGCGAAAAAGGTCAGCCTGCTGGTCGGCGCCGGGATGCCGCAGCAGCGATGAGGGCGCCAGGCAGATGAAGTTCCTTGCGATCATGCGCCGCGACTTACACAAACTCACGCGCAATCCGATGACGCTCATCACGACGATCCTGATGCCGATCGTCTATCTCGTCATCATCGGCAACTCGTTCCAGGGCCAGCTCAAACATCTGCCGCTGGTCGTTGTCGCGCAGGACCACGGGCTTTACGCGCGGCGGATAATCGAGGAGATGCTCGCGCTGCAAGCCGGGCCCAAAACCGTCGACCTGACTTTCATGGATGATCCGGGCGATGCAATTCGGGCGGTGCGCGACGGCGAATTCAAGGGCGTCATCGTCATTCCGCCGAACTTCAGCCACGCGGTCGCCGAGGGACGCATCGGCGAGATCGGGATGTTCACCGACAACGTCGATACCGTGAGCTCAGCGGCGCTCGAAGGCGCCGTCGAAACGGCGGCGGGCGCGATCAAAGTAAGTTTCGTGACCGCGCGCGAGCCCAAGTTGAATCAGATCACGCTCAGGCCGAGCTGGCTCTTCCCCTATGTCGACTACGATCGCTCGCTGATTCCAGGCGTGATCGTGATGGCGATGTTCATGGGCTCGCTGATGTCAGGCGTATTCAACTGGGTCATGGACAAGTTCCTCGGGGTGACTGAATGTTATCTCGTCACGCCGCTTTCGCGCTGGGACATCGCGGGCGGTATCCTCGCCAGCGGCGTGACGGTGACGAGCACCGCGGGCGTTATCGTGCTCTTCATCGGGCTGTTGATCACGCATGGGCGGATCGAGGGCGGTGCAGTCGCGCTGCTAACCCTGGTCGGAGTTATCATAATCAGCTCGGCCGGGCTGCTCGCGATGACGTTCGCGCTGCTGGGCCGCGCGGGTCATCCACGGCTGGTGGGCGCCTTCTCGGGATTTCTCAACGTCATCCTGTTCTTTCCGAGCGGCGCGATCTACCCGGTCGAAAGTTTCCCGCCCTGGCTACGCGCCTTCGCCCACTACAATCCAGAGACGCACGCAGTAAGCGCGATCAAACAGATTCTCTTCAAGGGCGCAGACTTCACCGCCGTCTACCAGGACATCGCGTTCCTGCTGGTCTTCATGGTGATGATGCTCGCGCTCGCCAGCGTCTCATTCAAACGCACGCTGTAGTTGTGGCTTTAATTCTGATGACAATGCCGCCAACAAGTCTGTCATCCTGAGAGACTGTGAACAAATTGATCTTGTGCGACCTGGGTGAAATCTCCTTGCGTCACGGTGAGCGGAGTCTGCCGGAGCCGAAGGATCTCGGAGGCCCCAAAGGGGCCGGTACCGGTAAGTGCGCGAAGCGCCTTCCTATTTCCTGGCCGAATCACAGAAAGCTGCAGGTGTTGCAGGGCGCGACGGTGCGGCGCGAGGCTACTTGCTCGCGTAGCGTGCGGTAGGGTCGCGAGTTGTAAATTTCGAGTGCGTGCGTGGTGGCCACGTTACCGATCACGTGTCGGGCCATGCCGTCCATGCAGCAATGCGCAACCGCTCCGGTCGCCGTGATCGACAGATCGAACCATCGCATGCAGCCGACGTCCGGCACGAGCCCCACCGCTGAATCGACTTGCCCTAACCACGAACCGCGCCGGAAGATACTCACCTCAAACAAAGGAAACGTCACTTTGGCCCAGCGCACGAAGCGGGCGTCTTCGATCGAACCATCGCCCACGCGCGACAACACCACGATGAACGGCAACTGCCCTTCGCATTTCGCGCGATGCAGCTTCGCCAGGCGTGCGATAGTGCTCGCGAACCGGATGCCCATCACACGCTCGTATTCCTCAGGCGAGCGCTCATTGAGCGAGATCCACAAGTAGCCAATGTTGCGCACGCGGATTAGGCGCGCGAGCTTTTCATCAGTCAGCGGAGACCCATTGGTCGTGAGCGTGATTTCCGCATTCGGAAGCCGGCGATTGATCAGCTCAAGAATGTCGAACAGGCGCGTGTCGAGAAACGGTTCGTTGACCTTGAATGGAGAGAGCTGAAAAGGCAGTTCGCCTGGTATGGCCGCGAGGTCGCCGACGATCTTCTCGATCAGCTCGGAGGACATCCGCGTGCCTCGGCGCTCGAGTTTGTCGGACGGACAGAATGAGCAATGAGCGTTGCAGCGAGCGAAAGTCTCCAGATGTACATGCGCGGGAAAATCCAGATACCGCGAGCCGCGCAGCTTTGCCACGTGCGCCTGATAGGCCGCGAGAACATCTGTCCCGGAGTGAGTCTGCGCCGATTCCACGACAATCAGCCAGCATTTATCGCGCCACGAGATCTCAACGCCGCCTGGCCACGGGCAAAACTTAGTTCCGCGAAACAGAGGACAGCTTAGCTTCGAGTGAGTGGACGCCTAGTTGATCGAACGCTCGCTATGGCGCGCCAGTGTCTCGTGGATGACCCGAACCAGTTCCGCAATCGATACAGGTTTGAGCAGGCACGCGTCGGCACCCGCTTCCTCTGCCGCCCGGGCCGAGTCTGGAGTGCTATGCCCCGTCATCACGATCACCGGCACCAGGGGTATACGGCGCTGCGCGCGGCGAATGATATCCAAGCCGCTGCTACGCGGCATACTCAAGTCGGTGATCATCAAATCGTACTGGCCGCTTTCGAGCAGACTGTTTGCGCGTTCAAGATCGAGCGCGCCGCGGCATTCAAAGCCCGAGCGCCCAAGCAGCCTCACGTAGGCGTCGACCAGCTCGGGCTCATCGTCAACCAGCAGGATACGCGGGCGCGTATCGTTCGGCTCACTTAGCGGCATAGGCCTCGTCACTCAGCGGCGTCAAGCCCGCCTCAACCGTGGGCAGCGTGATTGTGAACGTCGTGCCCTTCCCGGGTTTCGAATCGACCTCGACGCTGCCACCGTGATCTTCGACCAGGCGCTTGCTGAGCCATAATCCCAGACCCGTGCCCTTGCTCTTGGTCGTAAAGAACGGCTGGAAGAGCCGATCGAGGGCGTCGGCCTCGATACCGTGGCCATCGTCGGTCACGATCAATCGCAGATAACCGAGCCGCGTCGCGTCGGTTTCGCTGCGGACCGTGACGCGCGTGGCGCCCGCATCGCGCGCATTGGACACCAGGTTAATCAGAACCTGCTCGATACCGGTTTGTTCGACGAGAATCGGCGGCAGCGCGCGATCGAGCCGCAGATCGAACGCGATCGGCGTGCTTCGCGAATCGCCGCGCAGCAGCAGGACCGCGTCTTCGATCGCCGCATTCATATCCATCGACTGCCGATCGCCGGGCCGCTGACGTGCGAGAGAAAGCAGGTTGTGCGAGATGCGGCTGGCGCGCTCGACATTGCGCTGCAAGACGGCCAGGTCGGCGCGCAGATCATCCGGGAGCTCCTGCGCCGCGATCAGCATCAGTTCAATCCGCGAGGCGATAATCGCGAGCGGATTGTTCAGCTCATGCGCAATTCCGGCAGCGACCGATCCGAGCGCGTTCAGCGTCTCACTGCGGCGCGCTTCGCGCTCCATTGCCCGGCGCTCGGTAATATCCGCGACAAAAGCAACGACGAAATCGCCGCGCCGCGTCGGCATCCGATTGAGCGAAATCTCCGCGGGAAACTCGGTGCCGTCTCTGCGCCGCGCGGCAATTTCCCTGCCCTGCCCCATCGGACGTGAGCGGGATTCGGCTGAGAATCGTTCGCGCAACCCTGGGTGCCGCTGGCGGTAGCGCTCCGGAAGCAGAATCTCGATTGACTGCCCCAGAAGCTCAATCTCGCGATAGCCGAACAGTTCCTGCCCACGCAGATTTATCTGCCGAATCAGTCCGTTGGTGTCGGTAGTAATAATGCCTTCGACGTTGGATTCGAAATACGCGCGCCCCCGGGCGATCGCCTCGTCGCGCACAGCCAGCGAAAACTGCAGCGAATGGGCATAACGGCTCGCGACGATGAAGAGCAGGACGCTCGTCACGCTAACGAACAATAGCCGATTGAGAACCGCCGAATGCAGCGGCAGCTCAGCGAGCAGGAACTCGGAACCGATGACCCATACGACGCCTACCAGCGCATAACGGATTGCCAGGCGCGCCGGATGAGGTTGCGGCCGGCCAACGTGGGCATGGCTGGTAGTATTCACCGCGGTCCCTAATCTTCCGCGTAGCACGCGGAACACGCTCAATTAACAAAATGAGCATCTCGAAGATAGGACAGCGATGCCGCGACTGCCAGTGCGATTGCCGCTAGGCGGTGGTGGCGGCGGCCGCTCCGGAGCGGCGCCGCGCGCGCCCGGTCAAATCGAGCACCGCATGCGATGCCGCCTTTCCCGACTCGGCGTCGGTGACGGGCGCGGCAATGCATCCGATTCCGATCATGTCGGCGCCGCTGCGGATCGGAATGATCGTCAGGGCGATGCTGATCGTCGAGCCGTCGGCCTTGAGCGCGAGGGTCTCCAACGGCGATATTTGTTGCCCGCCGCGCGCCATCTCATGGAGCTTCAATACTTCGTTGCGAATCGTCGGCGGCAGCAGGATCTCGACTGTGCGTCCGAGAATCGACTCCTGCGCGAAGCCATAGAGCTGCTCCGCGGCGGTATTCCAACTGAGCACGGCGCCGCTGGCGTCACAGATGTAAACAGCGTCGGGGAGCGATCCGACGAATGCAACCATAAGCTCGTTGCGATCTTCGCGCTGCTTGCTCTCATAGGCGGCGCGCACCACCTGGACGAGATTGTCGAAGCCATCGGGCTTGAGCAGGTAATGATAAAGACCAAACTTGAATGCCTCGGCGACGACTTCCTCACCGCCATTGCCGGTCAGAATAATCACGCGCGAGCGCGGCCATCTTTCCTTCACGCGTTGCAGAACGGAGAGCCCGTCGGTCCATCCGAGCCAATAGTCCGTAACGACGACATCGCAATTCTCGCCGCGCAAAACGTCGGCGAGCTGATGCGCATCGTCGGCGATCGCGATGTGCGCTTTCGGAAACGCGCGCCGCAACCGGTTATGCATCAGCAGACGATCGGTGGGACTATCTTCGACGAGCAGCAGCTCCATTCTTATGCCTCGCGGTTTAGCACAGGTGAACGATCACCTGTGGCAGATGTGGTACCTAAAGCGAGGGAGCAATCGCTATGCCGCAAGGATGTCAGTCTGTGTCGGGCTGCTAATCGAATCAGATGCCCACGAAAGAAGGGATAGCTCGATGTAGAAGGACGCAACCACGTGTCCGACGATGGCATCGAAGTGGCGCAAGTGTCCGGGATTCGGACGATCCGTAGCAGAATCAAACAGCCCGCGGAGTCATCCGACGGGCGGCGCAGGAATCGCCAGCACCGGCACCGGAGATTCGCGCACGACTCGCTCGGCGACGCTGCCGAGCAGGAAATGCGCGACGCCTTTGCGGCAATGCGTCCCCATCACGATCAGATCAATCTGCAGCGTGCGAATCGCGCTGAGGATGTAAGTCGCAGGTTCACCGCTGACCACCATCGTTTCGTACGTCACGCGGCCGCTCACACGCTCGCGCGCAAATCTTTCGAGATTGACGCGGGCTGCTTCTTCGATCGCGGGATAAGGATCCAGCGGCACCGGCGAAAGCTCGCCGGCGCCGAGGGGTATTGGAGCCACATTGAGGATGTGTAATCGAGCGTGATTCTGAACGGCCAGCTTTACGGCCATTTCCAGAGCGGCGCCCGATCGCTCATCGAAGTCCACCGGGCAGAGGATATTGTGAAATACCACCGGAGCCTCTCCTCGCCGCTCCGCCGCCGATAAATCTTACAGCGGATTCTTGCGCGGCCTGCCCCTTTTTCGCCGAGGCAGGGTTTCAAGGTCAAGCTCGCCTTCCTCGGGGCCGAAAGGGCTGTCTGAATGGACAGTGACCAACTCTTCTTCGGCTGGCAAGCCCAGGTCGGTGTCATGTTCCGCCGATGCGCTCGATTCTTCGGCGTTGTTGAAACGACCGAATGAACGTCCAACCGGACCGCGAGCGCCTCCGCTCGCACCGCCGATCTCTGATTGGCAATCGACGCAGTAGACGGCGAACGGGATGACGCGCAACCGCGCAACGGGAATCTCCTCGCCACAGTTCATGCAGATACCGTATTCGCCGGCCTCGACCCGATTCAGCGCAGCGTCGATCTCGCGCAGGCGGGACTCGGCGCGCTCCAAAAGACGAGCCTGGGTCTCGACCTCGGCCATCGATTTAGCGATATCCATTTCGTCGCCGGTGACGCCATCTTCGCGAGCCGGACGAACTTCGTTCAGGCGTGACAAAATATCAGCGCGCTCTTTGGCAAGCAGCGTCTGCAACATTGTCGTACGATCGGTTCTCTCTTCGACATGGACAGCATTCATGGACTTCACCTTCTCAGTGGTGTTGGCGCTCGTAGTCGCCGTCGTGCTTGGACGAAGCATACTCCATGCCTATTCAAATTATAAAATTTACCTTGATTTTACTGACCTTGCTGGAAGCTCGGATCGTGAACTTTGAGTCCCTTCGACACAATCACGACTGGCAGTCCGATTTCGTTTCAGCGCGCATCACACGCGCATAGTCCTTGAGGCACCTGCCGGTCGCGTCGAAAGCCTCCTTGATCACAACGCGCAGCTCCCGCTTTGCGCGGTGGCTCACCACCATCTCATCGCCCGGCACCGACACGCGGATGTGGACGCCATAGGCATCGCCACGGCGACTGGGCTGCGAGCCGCAGGCCTCGAGGACGACGTCGCATCCAGTGACACCATCGAAGAAACGGCCGAGTTCCGCAGCACGCGTGCGGATTTCCTTCTGGTCGGCCTCGTTCAAGATGAAATCCGGTGAATTGATCGAGAACAGGTTCTTCATTTGCCTTGTCGAACCGGGCCGACGCTTCGGAATATGAAACTCGCGAGGCCGCACGATTGCTCCGCCAGATCAGTCCAGCAAGCGACAAGCCATCGCGGTCAGATCCTCGAAATCCCTTTGATTTCAATTATTTAACGATCGAGGACGGCATCAACCCCGATGCTGCGCAAGAACCTGATGCTTCGGGCGGTGTCTCAATATGAGATCGAAATGGAGCCGCCGAATCTGGCCGGGAAATCGTTGTCTTTGGCAGCAGATGCCTATTTTCTGTTCACGATTTTTAAGCTGCCAATCGGAGCCAGCGACTGAAAGACCATCAAAATCGCAATTATCGCTGCATTTGCAGGGATTTCACATCAAGACCCACCGATTGGCACAAAGCGTGCTGAAAAACCGCAATCGGTCTTCACAAGGGCCGGAAGTGATGATGTGAAGGAGACCTCTATCGATGGACTTCGCGGGAGTAGAAAAATTCAGCGGCGGATTCGCCGGTAACTCGGTCATCTCCGAACTTACCCAGCCCGATCCGTGGCTCAGCTCGCGCTTCGAACCTGACTTCCTCGTCCCTGTCCAGTTCTACGATCTGACACGGCGCAGAGGATCGCTCGATGGCGAAACCCGCCTCGTATTCGCCGTGCTCGAAGATGCAGTGCGTTGTTACGTCAAAAATGTGACCTCGACCCGGCGCGCGGATCGTGAACAGTTCGACGAAGTGTCGGCCTGGTTCGAAGCGCGCGACGCCGGTCGCACTCCTTTCTCGTTCGAATCAGTTTGTGACGTGTTGGGTATCGAGCCCGGCACGCTGCGCAAGCAACTCAAGACTCTGAGCCCCCGAGACCTGCCGACCAAGCAGCTTCGCTCCGTCGGCCGCCGCCAGGTGGTGCGCGCCGGACGCTCGGCACGCAAGCGCGCGCGGCGCGGCGCAATGATGTTCCAGGGCATCGGGAACGCTCGTATGGGCTAGCGGTGAAAGGCTGCGCGTTCATATCGCTGATGCGTGCTCGCGCGGCCGGTGGCGGATGGAGGGCTCCCTCATGATCAATATCAGTGCGGGGAAGGCAACTCATCGCGATCGTCGATACGCAATTATCATGGCCGGCGGGGATGGTACGCGTCTCGCCTCCTTGACGCGTGCCATCACCGGCCATGAGGTTCCCAAGCAGTTCTGCGCCCTGCTCGGGGAGCATACGCTCCTCGAGCAGACGCGCCGCCGCGCATCGCTCGCGTTCCTGCCCGAGCACACGCTGACGGTAGTATCGCGCAAGCACGAGGCGTTCTACGCACCGCTGCTGGGTGACATGCCGAACGGCAATGTCGTCGTGCAGCCGTCGAATCGCGGCACGGCGCCGGCCCTGCTCTACTCGCTGATGCGGCTTGCGGCGAAGACCCCGGACGCGAGTGTGGTCGTGATGCCATCTGACCACTATCTCAGCAACGAGCGCGAGTTCATGCGGCACGTCGATGCGGCGTTCAACGTCATCGATGGACGCCCCGAGCTGACCGTGATGCTTGGGATGGCGGCACTCACGCCCGAGACTTCTTACGGATGGATCGAGCCGGGAACGTCGATCTTCAACGGCGATTTCAGGATCAGCGCCGTCAGAAGCTTCGTCGGCACGCCTCCGCTCGATACTGCCATCGACCTGATGCGCCGCGGCAGCTTGTGGAACAGCTGCGTCATCGTGGCGCGCATCTCGACTCTGATCGGTCTCATCATGATGGCGGAGCCGCAGCTCTACTTCGGCTTCTCGAACATCCGCCATCTGTTCGGCAGCGCGTTCGAGCACGATGCCGTCGCTCGCCTGTATGCCGATGCGCCCGAGCGCAGCTTCGCTCACGACATCCTGACCTCATGCCCGGTCAACCTCGCCGTGATGCCGGTGCGTGGCGTGGCCTTCACCGATCTCGGCGAGGCGCATCGCGTGCTCGACACCGCCCGGCGCATCGGAATCACGCCGAAGTGGATGGAATCAGCCGCGGTTTGACACTTTCCTTTAGTCGTCTCTTTCAGAGTTCGTTTGGTATTGGGATTCATCCTTTCGAGGCAGTAAACTGAGCTTCACCTGACCCGAGACATCTTTGCGCCTCAGGGTCTGAACTATGGCGAAGGAAATCGAACGGAAGTTCCTGGTGAAGCCGCGCGACTTCGACGCGCTCGCCAAGGGCGTCGAAATCCGTCAGGGGTACCTCGCGTCGAGCCCCACTCTCTCGGTCCGCGTCCGCATATATGGCGACAAGGGCTTCGTTACGATCAAGGGCGCGACTAAGGGCGCCTCGCGCGATGAGTACGAATACGAAATCCCCCTCGACGATGCACGCGAGATCCTCGATCGCCTGAGCGAAGTGAAGCCGATCGACAAGATCCGCTATCGCATCCCGCTGAGCGGCCACGTCTGGGAAGTGGATCGCTTTCGCGGCGACAACGAGGGTCTCGTCGTGGCGGAGGTCGAGCTCAAGTCGGAGAACGAATCAGTCGAGATACCCGACTGGATCGATCGCGAAGTAACCGGCGACCCGCGCTATTATAATTCCAACCTGAGCAGGCATCCGTTTCGCACCTGGAATCAGTAATAATCTATGCAGCATCAAAGCGAGGAGCAGGCACGGTGATTCGGACAAAGGTGGGCGATGTAATGACGAGCGAGGTGAGGAGTTGCCCCATTCATGCGACCCTCAACGACGCTGCCCATATAATGTGGGAATACGATTGCGGATGGGTGCCGGTCGTAGACCTCGAGCGGCACCTCGTCGGTGTCGTCACGGATCGCGATATCGCGATGGCCGCGTACACCCAGGGCCACCCGCTCTTCCACATTCCGATTCAGAATTCGATGAGCAAAAAGATCATCGTATGCGCAGTGGATGACACAATCTCGCTCGCGATGAAAAGAATGCGCGATGCGAAGATCCATCGCCTCGGGGTAGTCGACAATGCGGGCGTATTGGTCGGCCTCATTTCGATGAGCGATATCGCGCGCGTGATCGATATCGACGCCGGCAGTTCGCGGACCAATCCCGCGATCGAGCTGGCCGAGACCGTGGCAACCATCCGCAAACCACGCCCTCCCGTCGAAGTGATAGCCCTGCAAGGCGGCAACCAGGACGGCGTCGTCAAACCGGAGCTCGCCAAAAAACGCTCGCCGCGCAAAAAGAAAGATCCGTCACTGCGCCCGGCGAAACCGTAAAGTTCGCTTCGTCATCGCGCGCAACGTCGCTCGGGACGACAAACCTACGGGCGACCAACTGGACGACGCCCACAATTCACTGACTCTTCAATCGAACAAATCCAGCCTTCGCGTTCTGTTGACCGTGGCGCGCTGTTAGAATTCCCCGCATGCGGTCCGCGACCATGAGTAGAACGCTGGTCGACGGCGCCAAGCCGTGGCTCGCTTACGGCGCGATGCTCGCCATCGTCATCGCCGCCTACGACGTCGTTCGCAGCTACGGCGATCGAATCGCTGCACCCACGCCGCGCTCGGCCGAGATCTTCGGCAGTGCCGTGATGCACGGCCAGATCAACGAGGTGCTGCACGTGCTGCTGGCGCTCGCCCTTGTGATCGCAGCGGCACGCCTGTTGGGCACGCTCTTCCGCTTGCTCCATCAGCCGCCGGTCATCGGCGAAATCATTGCGGGTATTCTTCTCGGGCCGTCGCTGCTCGGCCGGATCGCGCCCGGCGCGTCAGCGTACCTGCTGCCGCCTGAGGTTGCGCCTTTTCTGAATGTCCTCGCGCAGATCGGCGTGATTCTTTACATGTTCCTGGTCGGCCTCGAGCTCGACCCGGCACTGATGCGCAAGCGCGGCCATTCGGCGATCGCGATCTCGCACGCGAGTATCGTCGCGCCGTTCCTGCTCGGCGGGATCCTCGCGCTCTTCCTTTATCCGCGGCTCTCGACGAGCGACGTTCCGTTCACCGTGTTCTCACTCTTCCTCGGCGTTTCGATGTCGGTAACGGCGTTCCCGGTGTTGGCGCGCATTCTCACCGACCGCAAGATTCATCGCAGCCGCATGGGCGCGATCGCGCTCACGTGTGCCGCCGTCGATGACGTCACTGCATGGTGCCTGCTCGCGTTCGTGGTCGGTGTCGCGCAGGCCCGCGCGACGGGAGCGCTCACGACGATCGCGCTCGCCCTCGGCTATATCGCCGCGATGGCGTTTCTCGTCCGTCCCGCGATGGTGCGGCTGTCGCTGGTCTACGGTATTCGCGGCCGTCTGACGCAGGGCGTGATGGCGGCGATCTTCGTAATGCTCCTGCTGTCGTCGTTTGCGACCGAGTTCATCGGAATCCATGCAATCTTCGGCGCTTTCGCGCTCGGCGCGGTGATCCCGCACGACAGCGGTCTCGCCCGCGAGTTAACCGACCGTCTCGAAGATCTCATAGTCGTTCTGCTGTTGCCGGCGTTTTTCGCCTTCACTGGCTTGCGCACGCAGATCGGTCTCGTCAGCGGATACGAGGCGTGGGCGATCTGCGGCCTTATCGTGATCGTTGCGTCGCTCGGCAAATTCGGCGGCAGCGCGATCGCGGCGCGCCTCACCGGACTCGGATGGCGCGACGCGTCGGCGCTGGGCGCGCTCATGAACACGCGCGGCCTGATGGAGCTGATCGTACTCAATATCGGACTCGAGCTGCACGTGATCTCACTCGAACTGTTCGCGATGCTCGTGATCATGGCGCTGGTGACGACTTTCGCCACGACGCCCGCGATTCACCTGATTACCCGCGGCGCCCGCGACGGCCAGCAAGCCGCGTTCCAAGCGCCGCGGCGACCCGCGCTCGTGGGCACGGAACGGCGCGCCGTGCTCGTGCCGGTATCGAATCCCGAGGGCGTACCGTATCTGATCGAGCTCGCGCTCGCGGCTACGCCTCACGATGCGCCGCCGCCGCATGTGCTGGCTCTCGTGCGAATCCCGCCCGGCGGAGTGCGCTCCGGGCTGCGCGAGGCCGAGCAGCGCGTGCCGCCGCGCTCGCCCGCGCTCTCAGCCGCGCTCGACCTCGCGTGGGAGCGCGGCGCGGTTATCACGCCGCAGGCGGTATGGACCGACGATCCGGCCAGGGACATCGTGAGCACCGCCGCGCAGCCGCAAATCGGATGGCTGCTGCTCGGATCGCATCGCGCGGTGTTCGGCTCGGATTTCAAGGGCGGCGTGGTGCGCGAGATTCTCGACCGGGCCCGCGCCGTGCCGGTTCACGTCGGCGTAGTGGTACATGGCGCCGAGCGGCCGTTCGATCGCATTTCGGCGGTAGTCGACAATTCGCCGAGCGGCCGCGCCGCGCTCGATCTCGCTGTGCGCGTGGGCGAGCGCCGCAAAATAAATTTTCATGCCCTCCTCGCGCCCGGCCCTGACGGCGAAAGTGATCCGGAGTTATCTCAGATGGTGCGCGATGCAAGCCGCCTCGCGCCTCGCCGCGTCAACTCCGAAATCCTGTCGGAGCTGAGCGTCGAGCAGCTTCAGAAGCAGGCGCCCAACGGCCTTGTGATCATCAGCACGAGCCTGGCCGAACGAATCGACCTGTCGCCCAACGGCTTCATCGACGGCCTGCGAACACTCGTATTTGTGCAGGGCTGCGAAGCCGCCGAAGAATCAGTCGCCGAAGCGGACCTGAGCCGCGCGCAGTCCTGACCTATCTCAAGGCTCGCTGAACAGCAGGTTGTAAACGGTACCGCCGACCGCAGCGCCGAGGAACGGCGCCACCCAGAAAAGCCACAGTTGCCCGAGCGCCCATCCGCCGACGTACAGCGCGGGTCCCGTGCTGCGCGCGGGATTCACCGACGTGTTCGTGATCGGGATGCTGATGAGATGAATCAGCGTCAGGACCAGACCGATCGGAATCGGCGCAAAGCCGATCGCGACGCGCTTGTCGGTCGAGCCCAGGATGACGAAGACGAACATCATTGTGAGTACCGTCTCGGCAACGAATGCCGAGCCTAATCCGTAACCGCCCGGTGAATGCGCGCCGTAGCCGTTGGCGGCGAAGCCGTTACTCAGGCTGAAGCCAGGCGCGCCGCTCGCGATCACGTAGAGAACAGTTGATGCGATAATTCCGCCGATCACCTGTGCGACGATATATGGAACGACCTCGGCCGTCGGAAAGCGCTTTCCAGCCCACAATCCGATCGTGACCGCCGGATTGATGTGGCATCCCGAGATGTTGCCGATCGCGAACGCCATCGTCAGCAGCGTCAGCCCGAAGGCGAGCGCCACGCCCAGCAGGCCGACCCCCACCTGCGGGAAATGGGCTGAAATCACCGCCGTGCCGCATCCGCCGAACACCAGCCAGAAGGTACCGATCAGTTCCGCCGTCGCTCGCTTTGACAGGCTCATCATCTGCTCCTCCTGAAGTGCGCCGCGCGACGATTCTTCGCCTCCTCGCGCGGAGGCTTGCTATTGGAGGCGAAACGGCCCGACTGAGCGCCGGCTATTTCTTGATCGCTTCGACGTCGATCGAGATCGCGACCTCGTCGCCTACGATGACGCCGCCTGTATCCATCGTTTTGTTCCAGGTGAGTCCGTAGTCCTTGCGGCTGATGGTCGTCGTAGCCGATGCGCCGGCGCGCGTATTGCCCATCGGATCCTTGATCGGTGCCGCAGGCGCATCGACGTCGAGCACGACCGGCTTGGTGACGCCGTGCAGCGTGAGGTCGCCCGTCACTTTCCACTTGCCGGTGCCGTTGGCTTCAACTTTCGTCGATTTAAATGTGATCGTCGGATACTTGGCGACATCGAGGAAGTCGGGACTCTTCAGATGCCCGTCGCGCTTCTCGACGCGGGTGTTGAGCGAATTGGCGTCGATCGTGGCGTCGATCACCGCCGAAGTCGGATCGCTGCCGTTGGTCGTAATCGTTCCGCTGGTCTTCTGAAATTCGCCTTTGACGTTGGAGATCATCATGTGGCGCACCGTGAACTCGACATTGGTATGGGCAGGGTCAATCTGCCACGTCTCGGCCATCGCAGCCGGCGCAGCAGCAGCAAAGAAGAAAAGCATCAGCGAGATGCGAGCGATCCAGGTTTTCATGAAATCTCCTTCGGGTGATCCGTCTAATAGGCGCAATCCCAGCCTCGGTCCAGCCTGCCCGACAGCCGACACACACTCAACAGCAACGATGTCCTCTCTGAAAACCCCTCTACTTGGTCACGGAGAGGGGATTTTGTGCAGTTCGCCAACTATGCCGCCGTTATTCTGATGCAGTTGGTTGTTAACGCTGCTCCAGTCGCGGTTCTGCCAGCCCGGCGATTGGAACTCGACCTTGTCGTTGCTCAAGATTCGCAGTTGAAGCTCGATGGCACCCGGAGATTCGAACGGCGGATCGGCCGTGTAGCTCATCGTGCCTGTTCCATCGGCGTTCACTTGATACGTGCCGTGTATCTTCTGTCGCTCGTCGAAAAACGTTGTCTCACCTGAGAGTCCGCCACGGCCGTCGAAGCGTAATTCTCCGTCGCCGACCCGCGGCCCTCCGCCAAACTTTACGTAGGCCTTAACCGTCGTCGTGACGAGGTACGTACCGAGTAGCGACGCGTTTGACAAAGATGGCGGGCCGTCGGATTCGGAGCGAGCATTAGATGGAAGCGGAAGGATGATCGCCGCGAGCGCGATTAGCGCCCATAGATGCCGAGCCAGCGGCGGCGGTCTTCTATGATTGGGCGGCGGCTTTTCAAAAGCGCGTAGGCTTCGTCGAAGGTCATTCCGCGGCGGGTCTTGAGGAACCATGCGACGACCAGCGGCGCGCGTTCACATCCTTCTTCGCAATGCACGAGCACGCGGCGGCCGAGCTTCAGCGAATGGTCGATCAGCGCCGCCGTGCTGTCGAGCGTGGCGAGCCCGTTTTGCAGGATCGGCATATGAATCGCGTGCGGCGGCTCGTCTTCCGGAACGTCGGGCAAGACGCTGATTATCGCGCCCTCGAATTTCTGCGCGTCCTGCAAATCGCCGACGTAAAGCCCCGGCAGGACTTCGCTCGCACCCCAAATCTCAGCCAATGTTCAAGATCGCTTTGGAGTCAGCTCGTGCGGTTGGACGGGAACAGATCGTCGATCCATTCCTCGGCGTCGGCAACGCGCGCGAAATCCGTCTCGCCCGATCTTTTCCCCTTCCAGAAAACCTCGTAGCGCCCGGTCTTCTCATTCAGCTTGATCTCGTACCCCATGTATTCGCTCATGGTTCTGCCTTCGACGCGCGACCGCGTCGAAAAATATTGTCAGCAAAGACGCGGCACCATGGAAGCGAAACGAACCGTCAATCTCACAAAAGATGGCGGCCGCCATCGACGCGAATACATTCGCCGGTGACGAAATCTGTATCGATCAGAAACACTGCGGCCTTGGCGATTTCCTCCGCTCCGCCCCAGCGCTCGAGCGGCGTAGCATGCATCACCTCGGCATTTTCAGCGGCGTTCAAATCGGGCGGCGCGAGAATCGGTCCCGGCGCGATCGCGTTGACGAGGATCGCCGGCGCGAGCTCCAGCGCCAGGCTCTCAGTCAAAGCCTTCACCGCCGCCTTCGACGTGTAGTACGGAACGTAGCCGTGGTAGCGCGGACGGCCGCTGATCGGCAGCCAATCGGCGAAGTTGATTATGCGGCCAGCGCCCGCCCGCTTCATCAGCGGCGCGGCGTGCGTCGAGTAAAGAAACACGCTGCGCGCGTTGGCATCCATCATCCGGGTCCAGTCGGCGTTGCCCGGCGCCGGAGTGCTCGCATAAATCGACGCCATGTTAACGAGGATATCGACGCTGCCAAGGGAACTCGAGGCTTCCTTCACTGCGGCCTCGACCTGCGACTCGTTCGTCGCGTCGGCCTGAAGCGCGATAGCTTTGACGCCGAGAGCGCGCGCTTGCTCCACCGTTCCTTCGACCGCGGCGCGCGAGCTGAGATATGTCATCGCGATTGAGCATCCACGGCGCGCGAGCGCGAGCGCAACTTCATGCCCGATTCGAGCGCCGCCCGTGACTATCGCGGCCTTGCCTTTGGGATCCATCGCGCGATTATCCGCCGCGCGACGTGTCTGTTGCCAGCGCGGAATTGTCAGGAGCCGAGGCTGCTCTCCGCTTTGATCACGGCGCGAACCTCGTCGCATTCGACGTTCAGCGCAACGACGATCACACGAGCATCGGCGATCGAAGGATGAGGAGCGTTCTGCAATTGTCGGCAGAACTCCGCGAGACGCGTCGCGCCAAACAGCTTGGCGCTGCCGCCGAGCGAATGCGCCGCGCGTGCGAGAGCATCTGAGTCCTCGCGGGCGAGCGCGTCGGCAATGGCGACACGCCGTCGATCGATCTCGGCCACGAACATCGTCGCCATCTCGACGAAAAATTCGGGCGCATCAGCCGTCGCGCGGGCGCGCAGACGTTCGAGCGCTGCGCGATCGATTGCCGGCAAACTTCGCATCGCCGTCAAAGATCAGCGGCGTTGCGGAGACTGCTCGATACGGCGCAGCAGGCGGTAGAACTTGGTGCGATTCAGGCCCAGCATCTTCGCGGCCTCCGAGCGATTTCCGCGCGCGCGTTCGATCGCCTCGCGCAGCCGGTTGGCGATCGCCAGATCGAGAGTTTCATCAAGCGTCGCGTATTCGTCTTCATCGCTCGATCCGTCCTGAGCGATGGGCGCCGCTTCCAGTGGCGTGGCCAGGGGTTCGACAGCCGCTGCCGCGCCGTTTGCGCGCGGCACGATGACAGCAGTGTCGAGCACCAGATCCTGAGGGCCGATTTCGTCGCCGTGCGCCATCACGATTATTCGCTCGATGACGTTTTCGAGCTCGCGCACATTGCCGGGCCACGCGTGATCGTGCAGCGCCCGCTCGGCTTCGGCCGAGAGCCGCAGGTTGCGTCCCACGAGTGTCGCGCCCGAGGAGAGAAAGTGCCGCGCGAGCGGAACGATATCGTCGCGGCGCTCGCGCAGCGGCGCGAGGGTCACTGGAATTACATTGAGGCGGAAGTAGAGGTCCTCACGAAAGCGGCCGGCACCGACTTCCTCGCGCAGGTTGCGATTGGTCGCGCAAACCACGCGCACATCGATCTTACGCGGCGCCGCGCCGCCGACGCGAAGAATCTCACCCTCCTGCAAGACGCGCAGCAGCTTGGCCTGGAAATCCGCGCCGATGTCGCCGATTTCGTCGAGAAACAAAGTTCCGCCGGAGGCCCGCTCGAAGCATCCCGGCCGCGCCATGATCGCGCCCGTGAACGCGCCCTTTTCGTGGCCAAAGAGTTCGCTGTCGAGCACGCCCTCGCCAAACGCCTTGCAGTTCACGGCGACGAATGGTTGACCGACGCGATTACTCCAGAAGTGAATCAGCCGCGCGACGAGTTCCTTGCCGGTTCCGCTCTCGCCCTGGATCAGCACGGTGGCGCGGCTCGGCGCGATCCGGCGCACGGACTCGAGCAGCGTGCGGCTATGGTCGCTGACGGCGACGAACGCGTCTGGACCGTAGCGTTCGTTCAGTTCCTGGCGCAGGAGGCGATTCTCGCGCTCCAGGCGCGTCATCTCCAGCGCCCTTCGCACCAGCATTAACAATTCGTCATCTTTGGCTGGCTTGGTGAGATAGCCGAACGCTCCCGCGCGCATTGCTTCTACGGCGGCTTCGATACTGCCGTAGGAGGTAAGCAGGATGACCGGCAGCATCGGCATCCGCTCGCGGATCCGGCGCATCAGCTCGGTGCCGTTCATCGACGGCATCACGACGTCGGAAATCACGAGATCGATGCGGCGCGTTTCGCAGGCATTGAGCGCCTTTTCCGCATCGAGGCAGACCTCGCACTCGAAACCGGCGCTGGCGAGGATACGCTCGACATAGCGCGCCATCAGCTCATCGTCGTCAACAATCAAAATACGTTCGGACATTGGAAGGCGCGCAATCTCCGTTCGGGTGAAACTTGAAGGCAGTTTCACTCAACGCGGTTCGGGGTGAACGGTCAAGCGAAGAGCAAAAAAACCCTTGTGCGCGTGCGACTCTGAGCGCCTTCGATGGGAGACGATGGGATTAGGTTCGCCACCGCGACTCCTCTTTTTCGCCGTGCCAAGCTCCGCTCAGAACGCAAAGTACGGGCCCGATCCCGCGGGAGTGGTTTGGCCGTCGATTGCGACGAATACGTTGCGTCCCAGGAAGAACGGCAAGCCCCAATCAAAGCCCTGCGAGAACGGGCCGCCGAGATCGTTGAAAACGGCGTTGTTAGTGCTGAAAAGATTGTTGGCGTTGGCGATGGTAAAGTCGACCGTTGCCGTCGCGCTGTTCTGTCCCTCGATTTGCGCGCTGAGATTTTCGCTGCTCGCCGGGCAGTAGAAACCACCGCCGCTGCATTCCGGTATCCCGGTCGCCGCGGTGCTGAGGAAGAAAAGAGCGTTCGAGCCCGTGTCGATATAAGTCGTGCCGTATGAATTGCCCCCGAAAGTTGTCGTGACGTTTCCGTTCGAATCGGTCGTGAAGACCTGTGCGGTGCCGAGTTGGTTGTTTGACTGCGTTCCGATCCCAAACACCAACGATCCAGTGACGCTCTTGGCGCCGCCTGCCGGGACGGACGGCAGCTCGATGATCAAACCATTGTCATCGCCGCTGAACGACGAAATAGGATTCTGGACCTGGTTCGCCTCGCTCTGCGTCGTCACGCTGCAACTCGATCCTGCGCACGCATAATAGAATCCGGGATTGGATGAACCGTTCGTGGTGCAATCGGTTCCGCAATCCTGGACGAAGACGCCGACGCCGAGGATTCCATTGGCGCGCAAGGTCGCCAGCGAGTCGGCCTGCGGCAGACCGCTATTGATGCATGCGGTCGGCGCGGTGGTAAAACCCGACGGGCTGATGATCTGAACGGGAATGCTCGAGGCGGCTTCGTCGGCCATTTCGATATCGGCGGTTGCGACCGGCCCCCAGGTGAACAAGCTGCCGAAGAAGCCGCATTCCGCGATCGCGTCTCCGCTGCCGTCGGTCTGGCGCGGCAGGGTCAACGTCGGGTTCAGCGCGGAGCCGAGCAGACGCAATCCGAACGAACCCGTATCGAGGAGTACGTTGGGGATCGTCTGGCAGTTGGCGGTATTCGGCACGCAGACCGTGACCGACGTGAACGCCCCGTTGACGAGATTCCCGTTAGGACCTAAATCGACGCTCATGCTCTGAACGTTGCCGGCGGGCGGCGCCGGTGTCGGAGTTGCCGTCGGCGAATGAATCGGGACAAATCCCCCTCCCCCGCCTCCTCCACCGCAAGCCGCCAGGAGCCCGATCATCAAGGGAATCGCGATCAGCCAGGATGCTTTCATTGGATTTCATCAACGCTGACGCCCGCAGGAACGAGCGCAGGAAGGTAGGCACGGCCCATGAGATCACGCATATGGCCGCTGGTTTCGACGATCAGGTCCTGGGTCTGAATCTTGCGCGGACCACGCTCTTGATGCGGCGCCGCGAGCGCTTGCTGATACTGAGCGAAGTAAGTGCCGAAGAGCTGGCTAAGATCCGGCGGGCGCTTGCCGCGCCAGCTCACGGCGAAGACCGTGCCGCTGGCTGAAAGATATTCGTTGACGGTGGTTCCATTTGGAATCGAGATCTGCTGCACCGTGTACGCCGCACCCGCGCTCGATTGGTTCAGCGCCTGCACCCCGGACGCTTGCGTCTGCGGCGTGGCATTGAGCGCGCCGCCGAGTGTTTGCTGATCCACGGTAACCGATTGCGCGGAACCGCCGAGCATGGCCAGCGCCGAGCCCGACAGCGGCTCGAGCAGTAACGCGGCCGTCAGTGGAATCGCGGTACGCAGGAACTTCCTGCTGAAATCTCTCCTGCTCAGCATCGATCGTCCTCTTCACGGCTCATCACCGGAGCGGCCGAGTGCCGCGTTTGCTCCAAGTTCACTTTTGGGGAATGACGGACGAACAAAGGAAAGTTGCGCTCTGAAACCCTGCCAAAGCGGATCTTCCAACACCCCTTTTCGTGACCGAACAACTCCGTGTCAATCGCGCTCCGCTCATGGTTTAGCGTCGCTGCGATCATCTTTGCCATATCCGCTCGGATTGCCGCAAGCGATGCATCGGGGGATGACGCGCGTGCGTGAACATTTGACCCGTATTCGTTACAGTTATGAGTCGTTTACGACACGGATCATTCGTCGTGCCTGCCAAATTATTGGCGGGATTCGCGGCACGGAAGCTGCTCTCTTTTGGTCAGGAACTTCGTGCTTTTCGTATCGCCGTGAACGTAGCCGCCAAACATCCAGCCCCCCGGAATGATTTAGCGATCCGCGAGGATCTCGACTTGCGAGGTCTCGTCTGCTCGATCATTCACGAATATCGCGAGACCGCCGCCAGCGCTAATCGCGGGGTCACGTTTGTCGATGATCATCCCTACGCGATTGTCCACGCCGATCGTCACGGCGCGAGTCTCGCGCTGCGCACGATCCTCGAGGTCATCGCGCGCGCTACGCCGGAACCGGTCATCGTGGTCAGGCTATACGCCACCGATGAGGAGCTCTGCATCGACCTTAGCGACAGCGCAGTCGGGCCGCGCGAGTCGCGCGGTGAGTTTCGCACCTTTGCGCGAGACTCCGCACCGGTGGAGCTCAACCTTCCCGGCGATGGGTTCGAGTTCGCGCGGCACCGCCTCGAGCAGAGCGGCGCGATGCTTCGTGCTCATCGCGCCGACGCGGCGCGCATATTCACGATCGCATTCGAGCGCGCTTCTAACTGACGCCGATCAGCTTTGGGATTGCGGCTGCTGCTTTTCGGGTAGATCGCAGAACACTGCAGCAGTGACGACTGTCGTCCAAAGCCCATC
This sequence comes from Candidatus Binataceae bacterium, assembly GCA_035508495.1. NCBI lineage: Bacteria > Candidatus Binatota > Binatia (SeqCode) > Binatales (SeqCode) > Binataceae (SeqCode) > Binataceae bacterium (SeqCode). The sequence continues at coordinate 28,289 of DATJMX010000010.1, read as the reverse complement.
GCGATCGCCGACCGCGGACTGCGTGATGTTGCGTGTCGTGACGATCTTGTCCGACAGCTTCCACACGTCCTTGCGCTCGTCGTAGCTCACGTCCGGATCGAAATCGACGCCGAGCGCCGTCGCGAGCATCGTCGCCGCCAGATCCTCGGCATAGTCGCCCGCCTTCTCATCCGTTTCGCCGAAGCTCTTGTGCTCGGAGAGATAGCCGTACTGCTTAGGATCGGCGGGAATCGCAAGGCCGACTGAAGAAGCGACCAGGCGATGGGGCTCGTTGGTCGAGTTGTCGTACATCACCGCGTAAACGATCTGACCAGGAGTCAATGTCTTGAGTCCTTCCTGCACCGAGATGACCTTGCATCCCGGCGGGAAGATCGAGCTCACGCGAACGATATTGAACTCCGCGATACGAGCGTCGCGCAGCGCCAATTCGAACGACGTGAGTTTCTCGCGATGCTTCCCGACGCCCTTGGTGAGAAAAATGCACTTTCCAGTAGGCCCCATCTATTCCCGTCCTCGACACGTAGCGATATAGGCGGCGCGCCCGGCGCGCAACCGAATTTCCAGTTAGCCGATGTCTCGAACCTGTGTCCACCATCGATATCCGGCAAGCGCGCAATTAATCTGCTCGTAACGGAGGCGCTCACTCGGTTGACAATTGACCTTGATGCTTTGTACCGATGCTGTGGGGGCGGCGGGAGTACAGATGCCTCAAGCAGCGCAGCGTTTTTCGCTTATCAGCGACAAGAGCCTTGCCGATCTGCGCAAGCTGATCGGAGTGCCGGTTGCCGATTCGCTCGAGCCCTGGTGCTACGAAGCGACGCGCGACAATATCCGCCACTGGGCGCACGGGATCGGCGACGACAACCCGCTCTGGTGCGATCCGGCGTACGCGAAAGCGACCGCATACGGCCGGCTCGTCGCGCCGCCATCGTTTATCTTTCCGCTTAACCGATCGTTCAGTGGATACGTCGCGGGTCTGCCCGGCGTGCATGCAATGTTCGCCGGGATCGACGTCGAGTGGCACAAGCCGATGCTCCACGGCGATGAGTTCACGACCAAGGTGTGGCTCAACGAGCTCGTCGAGCACGAGACGCGCTTCGCGGGGCGCGCCATCCAACAGATCTACCGCTGCGAGTTTATCAATCAGCGCGGCGAAAAAGTCGCTGAGGGCGATAGCTGGTGCTTTCGCACCGAGCGCGACACGGCGCGCGAGCGTGGCACCAAGTACGACGAGGTGAAGCGCAGGGCGCCAATCCAGTACACGCGCGACGACCTCGCGAAGATTTTCGAAATCTACCAAGCCGAGGCAATCCGCGGCGCGACTCCGCGCTATATCGAGGACGTGACGCCCAGCGACAAGTTGCAGCGAATCGTCAAAGGTCCGATGACGGTGACGGGCTTCATCGCATTCGCGCAGGGATGGGGCGGGCTTTACATCCGCGCCAACAAGCTCGCGTGGAAGCAATTGCAGAAGCATCCCGGCCTCGGCATCGCGAACAAGTTCGGCTATCCCGATGTGCCCGAGCGCGTGCATTGGGACGACGATCTGGCGGCGCTGGTCGGAACTCCGGCGGCATACGATTACGGTCCCGAGCGATGCTCCTGGATGTCGCATCAGATCACCAACTGGATGGGCGACAAGGGCTTCCTGCGTCATCTGCGCGTCGAGATTCGCCGGCACAATCCTGTCGGCGACACGCTTTATATCGATGGCGAAGTGAAGCGCGTTTTCGCCGAGGGCAACGAGCACTACGCGGAAATCGCGCAGCGCGCGGAGAATCAGGACGGCGAATTGTCGGTGCTCGCGACTGCTAAAGTGCGACTGCCTTCACGTAGCTAACGGCGCATTCACAAATAGTTATCAAAGCAAGAAATTCTCCCAAACGATCGACCGAGCTCGGAGGCAAACATGAAAATCAAAGCCGCGGTGTTTCACGGACCGAATCAACCACTCAAAATTGAACAGATCGATATCGACGAGCCGCAGGATCACGAAGTCCTGGTAAAAACCGCGGCGAGCGGCGTATGCCACAGCGACCTGCATTTTGTCGAAGGACTCTATCCCCTGCCCGGCGCCGCTGTGCTCGGCCACGAGGCGGCCGGCATCGTCGAGAAGGTCGGCAAGGCCGTCACTTATCTCAAGCCCGGCGACCACGTGATCGCCTGCACCTCGGTCTTTTGCGGCTACTGCGAAGAGTGCATGTCGGGTCACCCGCATCGATGCGCTAATCGGCAGGCGACGCAGCGCGCCAAGACCGACAAGCCGCGGCTCACACAAAATGGTCAGAAGCTGATCCAGTTCGCCGACCTCTCGACATACGCTGAGAAGATGCTGCTTCACGAAAACGCGCTGGTGAAAATCACCAACGAGATCGCGCTCGATCGCGCCGCGCTAATCGGATGCGGCGTCACGACGGGCGTTGGCGCCGTGCTCAACACGGCGAAGATCGAACCGGGCTCGACGGTCGCGGTCTTCGGATGCGGCGGCGTCGGCATCTCGGCGATCCAGGGCGCGCGCATCGCGGGCGCGCGGATGATCATCGCGGTCGATCAGTTCGAGAACAAACTTGCGATGGCGAAGCGCTTCGGTGCGACGCACACCGTCGACGCATCGACGAGCGACGCCGTCGATTCCATCAAGAAGCTGACTGGCGGAGGCGGTGTCGATTACTCATTCGAGGCAGTTGGACTCAAAAAGCTCGCCGAACAGTGCTTCGATGCGATCAAGGCGGGAGGCACGGCGACGATCATCGGCATGATCCCGGTCGGGCAGAAGGTCGAAATCGACGGACCCAAGCTCCTGACCGAGCGGCGCCTCCAAGGTACGATGATGGGAAGCAATCGCTTCCGAATCGACATGCCGCGCTACATCGATTTCTACATGCAGGGCCGCCTCAACCTCGACGACATGGTAAGCAAGCGCGGCAAGCTCGAAGACGTAAACGACGCCTTCAAATCAATGAAAGCGGGCGAGGTCGCAAGAACGGTGCTCATGTTCGACTGAGCAATCAGAAAAAAATAACCACAAAGACACGAAGGGCACCAAGGAAGAAAATTTCTTCTTAGTACCCTTGGTGTCTGTACTTTAGTGCCTTCATGATGATCTTTGTTTTACTTACCTGATCCTAGCTCTGGTTCGATGCGAACCGGAGTGCCGAACAGTACGGCGGTGCCGCTCAGGACATCGTAGGCGCGATCGTCGGTGAGGACGTTGGTGTTCACCCCAGCGTGCGCCTTCGCGACTTGGAGTTGAGAGCCTTCGGCGTCGTGACCCCAGCCGTGGGGCAGACTGACGACACCCGGCATCAGGTCGGTTGTGATTTCGATCGGTGCGACGACGCTGCCGACTCTGCTCGTGATACGCGCCGAGTCGCCCTCGCCGAGGCCGAAACGGCCGGCGTCGCTCGGCGAGATTTGTAACACGCATCGATCGCGGCCTTTCACGAGCGCCGGCAGATTGTGCATAAACGAGTTGCTCCAGCGCAGGTCGCGGCGCCCAATGAGAATCATGCCGTCGCGGCCTGTCGTCATATGCGCGCGCAGGCGCGGCAAGTCATCGAGCATCTCGCGCGGCGCGAGCTCGATCTTGCCGCTCCTGGTGTTCAGCAATTCGCGCAGCCGCGGCTCGAGCGGACCCAGATCGATTCCATGTTCGGATTCCTTGATCTTCGCGAGCGTCAATCCATCGGGACGGCGGCCGAAGCCGTCGCCATAGGGCCCGATGCGCACGAGCATGTCCACCAGCCGCTCGGGACCGATCAAATCCTTCAGGTTCGCGATCACTTCCTCAGTAGTCAGATTCTCCCACTTGCTATTGCATCCGACCGACGTTCCGGCGATCTGACTAAACACCACGTCGTCGATTGCTCGCGTCGATTGTTTTCCGATCCCCATCGCAATCGCGCCCAGCCTCAGGATCACTTCCCATGTGCTCGGCGAACCGGCCTTAGGCGGCACCGCCATCGAAGACCACTTCGCAACATTTCGCACCGACAGGTGGTAGAGACCGAACTCGTAGCACGACGCTTCGGCATTGGTCGGAGTCGGCAGGATGATATCGGCGTAGCGCGTCGTCTCGTTGATATAAAAGTCGACAGCAACGACGAACTCGAGGCCTTTGAACGCGCGTTCGAGCTGCTCGGAATTGGCCGCGCTGCGCAGCGGATTCGTCATTAGCAGGATCATCGCGCGCACTTGCCCATCGCCGGGCGTCAGCATCTCCTCGGCCATCGTGGACGACGGGATTCGTCCCTCGACTTCGGGCTGGCCGCTGACCCTGCTCCTGAACCGCGCAAACGTAAACGGCTTGCTCCGTGACAATGAGTTAATAGGCGCCGCCGGCGTCGTGAACATCACGCCGCCCGGGCGATCAAGATTGCCGGCCAGGATATTCATGAGCTCGATGCCCCAGCATGAGAGCGTGCCGAACTCCTGCACGCAGGTGCCGAGGCGTCCGTAGCATGCCGCCGAGGGTGCCGCGGCGAACTCGCGCGCGAGCCGCCGAATCGTGGCCGCATCCATTCCGCAGAAGCCCGCGACTGCTTCAGGAGCGAATGCGCGGACACTAACCTTCACCTCTTCCAATCCATTGATGAGGTCCTCAGCCGCACCAAGCCTCACCAGATTTTCGTCGAACAACGTATGCACCATCGCGAGCAGGAACGCCGCGTCGGCGCCGGGCCGAATGAAATGATGCTCGCTTGCGAGCCTCGCAGTCTCGGTGCGCCGCGGGTCGATGACAACGAGTTTACCGCCCCGCTCAACCACGCCCTTCAGACGGCCGGGCGCGTCGGGCATCGTCATCAGGCTGCCGTGCGAGATCGCCGGATTGGCGCCGACGATCAGCAGATACGAGGTGCGATCGATGTCGGGAACGGGAATTGTCGCCGGAAACGGCCCGCCGAACATCAACCCCGTCTGCACTTGCTTTGGCAGCGTGTCGACCGCGCTCGCATTGAAGAGGCTCTTGCTCCCGAGCGCTCGCGCGAGCACCGGCATGTACATCAACGCGAGGTCGTGAACGATAGGATTGCCGGAATACATCCCGACGGCATCGCGGCCGTATTTCTGTTGGATCGCGGTAAGGCGCGTTTCGATCTCCGCGAAGGCTGCCTCCCACGTGATCGGCTGCCATCCGCCGGCCGTGCGCCGCATCGGCTGCTTCAGACGATCGGGGTCCTGCTGGAACGCCTTGAGCCCGTATGCCTTCGGGCAGATGAACCCGCGCGAAAACGGATCTTCCTTGTCGCCGCGCACGGCGACGATCTGGTCGCCTTCGACTTCGATCGCGACGCCGCAGGTCGCCTCGCAGAAAGGACAAACGCGATTTACGATTCGCCGCTGAGCCTTCATGATGCTCTCCCTTCGGTCGTTTCTCACCGCAAGGATGCGCATGCAAAGAGGCTCTCGCAACGGACCACTTCTTTATTGAGCTATGGATCCATTACCAGGAGCAGGACTTACCACCAGGAACACGAAGGCACTAAGCAATTTTTCTACTTAGTGCCTTCGTGCCTATGTGGTGAGATTTTTCTTTTTTCTTACGCTGCTGTTTTCAGCTTCACGCCGAACTGATCTGCCGCGTTGCCGCCGAGCATTCTCGCCATGAGCGGCTCTTCGACGCGCGCCGTGGTGAGCATTTCGATCGCATCGTAGGCGCTGGTCGTATCCTGATGCGGGTACCGCGAACCCCAGACCACTTTGTGCGCGAAGTCGTCGGGCAGCTTCTGGATGAGGCGCTCCTCGGCGTCGAAGCCGAGCATGATCTTGCCCTCCTCCCACATCTCCTCGGTGTCGGTGCGCACTGGATAGTAGTGGAGTAGTGGAATCGTTCGGGTCGAGGCTTCCATCTTCTCCAGGACCTCTTCCATCCACGAGGCTTTGCCGTGCGCGACGACTACTTTCATGTTCGGGTAGCGTTGCATCACGGTGAAGCCGATCAGCGTCGAGGCGACGAACATGTGATTGTCGAGCCAGGGCGCCAGGATTTGCGCAATCGGATGGCCGAGCGGTGGCGAGGCGGTAAATCCAAATGTGATGTCGCCGCCGCCACCTGCCGTTGGTCCACCCCCGCCGGCGGTGCTGAAGGCGCGATGATTCAGGCGGCCCTTCACCTTCTCGAAAAATTGTCCGTGCGAGGTCCACTCGGGATTCCAGAATCCTGCCGTCGGATGCACCGCGAGCGTAGTGCCGAGGCTTTCGATCTCGGCCCACAGCGGATCGTAAACCGGATGCGTGAAGTAGTGGCCTTCAAGGAACATCGGGCGGATGAAAGCGGCGCGGAAGCACGGCATCTTCGCCGTGCGGCGCAACTCCTCGATTGCGTAGTCCATGTTCTGCAGCGGAACCATCGAGGCCGCAAAAAGCCTCTCCGGCGCGGCTTGGCAGAAGTTCGCGACCCAGTCGTTGTATGCGCGCGCGAGCGCGTACGCGACATCAGGATCCTCGACGAGATGGAATCCCTCGGCGAACCAGGTCGGATAGAGCAGCGCCTGGTCGATGCCCATCGCGTCCATGTCGCGCAGGCGAGCCTCGGCGTTCGAGGCTCCAGCGACTGCCGCATGATGAACCTCGGGATCGAGGCCGCCGACGTCCTCGAGGTGCATCCCGGGCTTCCAGATCGCGTGACGCGGGATGTTGGAGTTCATCGTGTCGCGGAAGGGTTTGCCGTTAACTTTCAGATAGGAACCGTGCTGCCCATCTTCGCGCCAGAGGGCGGATTTGCCGAGCGTGCGAAACTCGGGATCGAGATACTTGGTCCATAGCTCGGCGGGCTCGACCACGTGCGAGTCGCCATCGAATACTGCAAAGCGCTTGTTGGGCATGATCAACTACTTCCTGTGCTGACGCGGGCGCCGCACCCTCACCCGCGCTTTGCGGGCGAGGTTATTCAGCGCGCTTGCGGTTCCGAACATACTCACTGGAACCTGAATACCGAGGCTTCGGGTTTAAGTGATTGCTTTACTTCTTCTTCGGTTGGCCACCAGTCGGGGCGCTCGATCTCCGTTACGCGATCGGCGATGAACTCCCGCGGCGCGTCGATTTTGTAGAGCTTGCGCGCGTTGCCGCCGAGGAACTTGGCCTGGTAGGCCTCGGGCAGCTCGCACTTGCGCATCGTGTCGATCGCGCGCCACACGTCGTCACCGTCGTGATGATAAACGTCGGACGACCACGCGAGGATGTTCTCGTAGAACTCGGGCAGGCGCGACGGCGGCGCTTCGTCGCCCTCGAATCCCGTCACGCAGCGCTCGAAGAAGGTCTCGCTCGGGAGCTGCTTCAGCGGCCGCAACTTGCGCTCGTTACGATACAATTTGTAGTGCTTGTCGCATTCGTCGAGGATAAAGCTGAGCCAGGTCGAGGACGCCTCGAACACGGCGGCGCGCAGTTTCGGGTAGCGATCGAAGAATCCCGACATCAACACCATCACGACCCACAACGATGCTTCGGCCTGGAAGTCCTGCACGTTGATCAGGAACGAATGCGGCAAGCCCGACGAGGTCGCGGTGAGCGAGATCAGCTCGGCGCCTGAATGCTGCTCGGTGTAGCCGGGCGGCTTGAGCGAGCCGAACGCCGGGAACGGATGCATCCCGTAAACGACGCCCGTGTCTTCCATCGCCTTCCACACGCGATCGTATTTCGGCTGAATCGGGAAGTTGCCCATCGCATCGATCGGCCGCACCAGGCCTACGCGGCATCCCTTGGCCGCGACGCGATACACTTCCATCTCGGCGAACTTGGGATCCTGCATCGGGAGCATCGCGGCGAAGTAAAGGCGCTCGGGATTCTCGGAGCAGTACTCGTGCGCCCAATCGTTGTAGGCCTTGCACATTGCCTTGGCGCCAACGGCATCGAGCAGCCACGGATAGGTATCGATATCGGTCGGGATGATCATGACCTGGTCGATACCCTGCGTATCCATGTCCTTGAGGCGCGGTTTGGGCTCGTACGATCCCTTGTGATCGATATAAGCCGCCTGCTCCTTGGTGAGCGCGGTCTTGGGATTGAGATTGCGCACGTTGAGCGCGCGCTGGATGTCGTGCTTGAGGCCGGGGCCTGCGAGCGACAACACATTGACAACGCCGGCCGTGCCGCCGATCCGCTGCGAGCCGATACCGGCGTTGGCCTTGCCATTGACTATTAACTGCTCACTTTCGGGATCCCACCAGATCGTGCCCTTGAGCGCGTCGTACTCGTCCTTGGTCAGCCAGTCCTTCGCGCGCTCCCAGAGCCATGGCGGCTCGGTCACGTGCGCGTCGCAATCGAAGGTCGGGAAGTTCTTCGTCATCGGTGCAAACTTTTGAACGGACATATCGCGCCTCCGAAAAACTACTCAATCAATTAGCTAGTTGATTACTCAGTCTCGAGCCACGGCTCCGGCATCGTGATCGCGCCGTGCTTAGCGAAGATCGCATCGATCTCCTTCATGTCAGCGTCCGAGATCGTCCAGCCGAGCGCGCCGACGTTGTCATCGACCTCGCGCGGATTGCGGCATCCGACGAGTGCCGTGCTGATCACGGGATTCGAAAGCGTCCAGCGCAGCGCGAGCTGCGGCAGCGTCTTGTTGTAGCGCTTTGCGATCGGCTTCAGGTCCTCGACTGAGCGCAGGTTCTTCAGGAAATGCTCGGGGCCGAACAGATGCTGAAACAAGTTGAGATTACCAAGCTGGCCGCGACGCGAGCGCCAGTCGCCCTTGTCGAACGCGGATTCCTCCGTGAGCGTGCCGGTGAGCATTCCGTAGGCGAGCGAGCCGTAGGCCATCACGCCGATTCCATTCTCGCGGCAATATGGGAAGATCTCCTTCTGCATCCGGCGATCGAACATGTTCCAGCAGTACTGGACGACATCGACGCGCCGCACTTTCATGCAGGCCTCGATCTCGCTCAGCTTGAAGTTCGACAGGCCAACCGCACGCGCCTTGCCCTGCTTCACGAGGTCCTCGAGCGCGCGCATCGGTTCCTCGAACGATGTCACGCGGTCGGGCCAGTGAATCAGGTAAACGTCGACGTGATCGGTGTTGAGCGCCTTGAGGCTCTTCTCGATCGATTCCATGACGCGCTGGCGGGAGCTGTCGCGATAGTTCGGCTTATCGGGATAGCCGACGCCGAACTTGGTCGTGATCACCGCTTCCTTGCGCCGCGAGCCGAGCGCCTTCGCAAGCGAAGTCTCCGACGCGCCGAAGCCATAAGCCTCCGCGGTGTCGAAACAGTTCATGCCGAGGTCGAGAGCGCGATTCACCGCCTTGATGAACTCGGTCTCCTCGATACTTCCGTAGCCGCCGCCGATTTCCCAGCATCCGAAGCCGATGGCTGAAATCTGGATGCCGGTCCTACCGAATGGTCGGAGTTCCATACTCTGCGCCTCCGATTACGATCGTGGGTCGTCCGCGGAACACGCTAATGCCGATTGAAGTTTTTGTCAAAGCGGATTAGGCTGCTGAATCTGAGAAATAAGAATTCGCGGGTGGCAAACCGATCGTCGTAAGGTGTATTTCATCTCGATGACAACGCCCGCATTGAATTGAATTAAAATGAGGGCATGACGATTCGCATGCACCCCGACCGTCTCACCAATCGCTTTGCGCAAAGTCCCAAAAGGAGCTGCCCATGCTCGATCTGATTATTCGCAACGGAACCGTTATCGATGGCACCGGGATGCCGCGTTATCGCGCCGACGTCGGAATCGCGGACGGCAAGATCGCCGCGATCGGCAGGATCAACGAGAACGCCAAAGAAACCATCGACGCCGACGGTCATATCGTGTCGCCGGGCCTCATCGACGCGCATACGCATATGGATGCGCAGGTCTTCTGGGACGCGCTCGGCACCTGCTCATGCTGGCATGGCGTGACTTCGGTCGTGATGGGCAACTGCGGATTCTCGCTCGCACCGTGCAGCGAAAAAGACAAGCTGCTCGTGATGCGCAACCTCGAGCGCGCCGAGGACATTTCGCCCGACGCGATGGAGGCCGGCATCAAGTGGTCGTGGACGACATTCGCCGAATACCTGAACGCGGTTGATGGGCTGCCCAAGGGCATCAACTACGCGGCGTACATGGGACACTCCGCGCTGCGAACCTACGTGATGGGTCAGCGCGCGTTCGAAGAGCGCGCCACGACCGAAGACCTCGACATGATGCGCCAGGAGTTGCGCGACGCGATCAAGGCCGGCGCGATCGGCTTCACCACCTCACGCACCAGCAACCATCAGACGCCAGACGGCAAGCCCGTCGCCAGCCGAATCGCCGACTGGAACGAAGTGAAGCAGCTCGTCGGCGTGATGGGTGACCTCGGCGCCGGCATTTTCGAGATCGCCGGCGAGGATACTGGCGCCCAGGGCGAACGCCTCGAAGACTATCTCAAGCGGCTCAAGTCTCTGGCCGTCGATACGAGCGTGCCGGTGACGTTCGGCATGTTCAGCTCGCGCCGCGCTCCCGGCTACTGGCGCCGATATTTCGAGATGGCCGATCAGGCGGTCGCCGACGGCGGCCGGATGTTCATCCAGGTGCATAGCCGTTCACTGAACGTGCTGCTCTCCTTCGAGACGATCCTGCCGTTCGATCGGCTCCCGGCGTGGCGCGAGATCCGCAAGCTCCCGCTGGCAGAGCAGGAAGCCGCGTTGCGCAATCCCGAGACACGGCGCGCGCTCGTCGCGGCCGCATCGGAGCGCCCCGAGAATGCTGAGAAAGCAGTGGGCGCCGAAGCTCGCTATCCGAATTTCAAGTGGGTGTTTCCGCTCGTTCGCCCGACGCCGCCGCATCGCTCAATCGCCGAGCTCGCGGACGCGACCGGCAAGAATCCCGTCGAGGTGATGATCGATCTTGCGCTCGAGCGGAATCTGAAGCTCTTCTTCATGCAGACCCTCGTCAATGAGGACCAGGACCACGTGCTCGAGATGATGCGCAATCCGCGCTCGGTGGTGACGTTCTCCGACTCGGGCGCGCATGTGTCGCAGATCATGGATTCGTCACTGCAGACGCACGTGCTCGCACATTGGGTTCGCGAGAAGCAGGCGCTCACGCTAGAGCAGGCGATCCGTCTCCTGAGCTTCGTGCCCGCGTATCATTGGGGGCTCAAGGGACGCGGCGCGTTGCGCGAGGGCAACTTCGCCGATGTGATCGTATTCGATCCGGACAAGATCACGCCGCAGCTTCCCGAGCTCACGCACGATCTGCCGGCCGGCGCGAAGCGCCTCAAGCAGAAGGCCGACGGCCTCAAGGCGACCGTTGTCAACGGCCAGGTCGTGCTGCGCAACAACGAGCACACGGGCAATCTGCCGGGCAAGCTGCTGCGCGGTCCCCTCGCAAACGCATAAGAGGGACGAAGAAGTATCGAGCTGGAGGCGACAGCCATGGCATCGACACCAATTCGCGTGATCTCGGCCGACTCGCACATGACCGAGCCGGAAAACTTGTGGACTGATCGCCTCGACAAGAAGTATGGCGACCGCGCGCCGCGCGTGATCAGGAGCGAAGCGAAGGGGCAGTACCTGTTCGTCGCTCCTGACATCTCGCCTTTCCCGGTTGCGGGCGGCTTCGCTGCCGGCCGCAGCGGCGATGAGCTCAAGGAGTTCATGCGCCGCGCCGATAAGGACGAGGGCTACAAGGCAGCGCGTCCCAGCGGATGGGACCCGGTCGAACGCCTGAAGGATCAGGACGTCGATGGAGTGCAGGCTGAGATTCTGTACACGACTCTCGGCATGCCGCTCTTCGGGCTGCATGATTCCGAATTGCAGCGCGCATGCTTTCGCGTTTACAACGATTGGGTCGCGGAATTTGCGCGGCACGATCCTCGGCGCCTGCACGCGATCGCGCTCGTGTCGCTCGAAGATATCGAGGCAGGAGCGAAGGAGCTCGAGCGCGCGGCGAAGATCGGGCTCAAGGGCGCAATGATCTGGGGCTCGCCGCCGAAAGAGCGGCCCTACTGGCAGAAGAGTTACGATCGCTTCTGGTCGGCGGCGCAGGAACTCGAGATGCCGCTGTCGCTACACGTGATCACCGGTAAGAAACCGCCGCGCGCCAAGGAAGAGCGCGAAAAGGTCCGCAGCGAAGATCCCGGCTTTATCCGCGGCTACATGAACATACTGCATGAAGTGCAGCGCTCGTTAACCGACATCATCTGCGGGGGCGTGCTGATGCGCTTTCCGCGCCTCAAGATCGTTTCGGCCGAAAACGACAGCGGCTGGATCCCGCACTACATGTATCGGCTCGACCACGCGTTCGAGAAATTCGGCACTCTTATGCGCGAGCCGCTCGACATGAAGCCCAGCGAGTATATCCGACGCAACCTGTGGGCGACGTTCCAGGACGATCCGATTGGTCCGATGCTGTTCCGCTACTTCGGCGAAGACAATTTCATGTGGGCCTCGGACTTCCCGCACACCGATTCGACGTGGCCACATTCGCAGGAAGTAATTGCGCGCGACTTCGCGGACGTGCCAGCCGCAGTGAAGCAAAAGATCATCTGCGGCAACGCCGCCAACCTGTACCGCATCCCGTTGAACTAGAGTTTCAGCAGCTTCGTGAACAAAAACGCGCGCGCCCTCGAACAGACGGCGCGCGCGTCGTCTTCTGTCTTCTGATCCCCTGTCCTTATCCTGGGAGAGGGCTCAGAAGACTACGCGACGATTTCGGCGCGGCGGCGGCGGTTGGAGTGGATTATCGAGGTCAGCAGCTTGCGGGTGCGCTTTGCGGACTCGGCGTCGGGGCATAGCTCTACCACCAGTAGATCGGTTGCACCTGCGTCGGCGAATTTGAGCAGGCCATCTTTTACCTCATCCTCGTCGCCTGCGACCATCAGATCGTGCGGCGCCAGCACGCCTTCGCGATCGAGCATCGCACGATACGTTGCCAACGCGCCGTAGTCCTCGAGCGCGCCGCGTGCGGTCTCGATCGCCGTCGATGGATCATCAGTCACGCACACCGCGACGGCCGCCATGATTCGTGGCGCGCCGCGGAAGTTCTGCGTTGCTGCCAGCCTCACGCGCGGCACCACGTAGCTTGCGAGCGTCTTGTGCCCGACCATCCAGGTTACGACGCCGTCGGCCGAGCTGCCGGCGAATTTGAGCATGCGTGATTTGAACGCCGACACGAGGATAGGCGGCGCGACGATCGGGGCCTCGATTCTGCCGCGGATCGCCATCGAGCGGCCCTGGTCATCGAGCGCCTCGCCTTTGAGCAACTGGCGCAGCACGGTGACGACCCGTCGCGTATGGCTCAGCGGCTGCTCATATATATACCCGGAGAAGCTCTGCCGATTGCGCGGCATCGGCGGAGCGATGTTGAGCACCAGCCGCCCGTTGACAGCTTGTTGTACCGTTGATGCCTGCACGGCAAGATGCATCGGATGGCGCAGGAAGGAAGGATCGACCGAAGCGCCGAGCTCCAGGTCGGGCACCGAATGTCCGATGACCGCGACCGCGGTCAGCACGTCAACGCCGGAGTTGGGTGAAATCCAGTAACTCGCGAGGCCGTCGGCGTGAGCCTTTTTGGCGTCGGCCAGCAGCTCTGCCAATGTGTCGCGTGGTCCGCCCGCAATCAGTCCAATACGCATTCCGATCTCTGGCCTTTCGCCGTAAGCAGCAACGACTTGGGGTTACTAAAGAGGTCTGTGAACTTCATGCGAGCGGAACAGTCAGGGCGTCATCGCGCCATTGCCCGGGATCGTGTCCGAATATCAGTTTGGTGCCGGCGCTCTGCATCTTGCGGAAACGCTCGATCACTTCGCGCATCGCGTCGTAGCTGTCCGCGAACGGCGGCAGCACCATCTCTTCGAGAACCTTGCGCGTGTAGCAGGAATCCGCGGTGAGCAGGACTTCGGCGCCCTCGAGCCTGACCCGCAGCGACTGATGCCCCGCGGTGTGGCCGTAGCTCGGCACGCATACGACGGTGCCGTCGCCGAACACGTCGTGCTCGCCGTCGACCAGCTTGAGCTGATGCCCGAGATCGAAGTCGGCGCGATTGTAGCCGTTGCGCTTTACCTGTTCGGGATCGCTCGCCGCTTCCCATTCCTTGCGCTGGACAATCAGCTTGGCGTTGGGCAGATCGGCATTGCCGCCGACGTGATCGAAATGCAAATGCGAGTTGATTACGAAATCGACCTTGGCCGGATCGGTGTCGAAGGCGCGCAGGCGCGCGCCCAGGTCCTCGCCAGGTTTGTAGTAAATGTTAAACACCTTGGCGAGTCCGCCGAGGCGCTCGCCGCCCGACTGCAAATCGCGATGAAGGCCGGTGTCGAAGACCACCCTGCCCTTCGGATGCTCGATTAGAAAACTCGGAATCGGAAGCTTGAGCCGGCCGGGCTCGTTCTTAAGGAGCGCCCGGGCCTCGGCCTCGAGCCAGCCGCACAGCATCGGACGAAGACGAACTGCCATGAATATTCTCCCGTTCGGCGGCCTCGAGCGGTATCGCAACGCTCGCCGGCGTTTGCGATCCGCTGTGCCGTACCGTTTTTGATTCGCGCGCGCGGCGGTGCCGCGCCTCATCGACGCCGACCGTGTCGCGCACGACCGCCTGCATGAAGCGTTCGATTTTGTCCATCGGCACGCGCGTTATCTTCATCTGGGACAGCACGTAGCCGGTGGCTGCGATCACGCGCGCATCGTTTTCAGAATCGTCCACCCGGTCGCTGCCAATGGCGATGCGCCAGTTGCTAATCGTCTCAAGGTTGCGGGCAAGGACGCGCTCGTAATACTTGAGGTAGAGCGGCCAAGCTTCCGAACGAATCGCGGTACTCCATTCGAGGATCACGCAAGTGTGATCGGGATAGCGCGTAACCGCTTCGGTCCACGTTCTGAGCCGCGCCATGATGATTTCGGGAGCGGAGCGCTCGACGCTCGGCACCGCTTCGATCATCGCTTCGAAAAACCGCGAGACTTCCTCGAGCACCTCGCGCACCAGCGCCTCGCGGGTCGGGAAATAAAAGAATACCGCCGGCACGGAGACCTTGGCTTCGCGCGCGATTTCGGTGTGACGAGCGCCGCCGAGACCACGCCGCGCGAATACGCGAATCGCGGACTCGATGAGCAGTGCCTTGCGCTCCTGCTGATCGAGCGGGCGCGCGCGACGGCGCTTCGCAGCGGCTCTGGAAGGCATCGTCTTGAGCGTATGGACCGTTGAAGTTTCTGTCAATGGCAGTTGATAAATCCCCAATTTTGTTATCGACAGATTGTCGGCGAATTGTGTTCGTAACTCGTTCAGTCCCAATGACCAAAATGTCGGATTCAGTCGCTCGCTCGCGACTCACGGCCATGGACGACAGCGCATCGATTGCGTTAAGCGTTGCTCAAACGCTCGAGCGATGAGCGAGGTGAACGCGATGCAGAGTCTCAAGGACGCCGCATGTATCGTCGGCGCGGGCGAGAGCGAATTCAGCCGCGGCACGAACAAGACGGACTTCCAAATCACTCTCGAAGCGTCGATGAACGCGATCTACGACGCCGGCCTGAACCCTCATGACATCGATGGAATCGTCGGCCCGCCGATCGGCTCGCCGGCGGAGCATTTCGCGGCCAATCTCGGAATCGAGGACCTGCGCTACGCCGTCACGGTGCACACCGGCGGCGCGAGTTGCGTGACCGGATTGCAGGCCGCCGCACTCGCGATCGCAAGCGGGATCGCGACCAACGTCTTGGTGCCGATGGGTTGGCTTGGGTACTCCGCGATGCGCGTCAGCACAGCGGGCCGTCGCGAAGGCGGCAGTGGTGGTGGTGGAGGCGCCGGACCGCTCGGGCCGACGATCGGCGAGTGGTACATGCCCTACGGCGCATCGGTGCCGGTGCAGTGGTACGCGTGGATCGCGACGCGGCACATGAAGATGTTCGGCACGCCGTTCGAGGCGATGGCGGCGGTTTCGCTCGCCTCGCGCAAGCATGCGCAGCTCAACGAAAAAGCCGTGATGCGCGGGCGGCCGCTTTCGCTCGACGACTACATGAAGGCGCGCTGGATCTCCTACCCATTCCGCCTTTTCGATTGCTGCCTTGAAACCGACGCCGCGTCGGCAGTGGTCGTAAGCTCGCCCGAGCGCGCCCGCGATCTGAAGCATCCGCCGGTGTACATCGCGGGCGTTGCCGAGGGTCATCCGTATCCCGCCGACGATATTCCCTCGCGTCCCGATCCATTCAAGATCGGTCTTAGCTTCGCCGCGCCTAAGGCGTTCGCGATGGCGGGGATCAAGCATTCCGATATCGATTTCGTCGAGATTTACGACTGCTTCAGTTACGTCGTACTGCTGCAGCTCGAGGCGATGGGCTTCTGCGGACGCGGCGAGGTCAAGGATTTCGTCAAGGGCGGACGCCTCGAGCTCGGCGGCGAGCTGCCGCTCAACACGCACGGCGGGCTGCACTCCGAAGCGCACGTGTGGGGCATGAATCATATCGTCGAAGCGACCCGACAGCTTCGCCACGAATGCGGCGCGCGCCAGGTGAAAGACGCGGAGGTCGGCCTCGTTACAGGATGGGGCGACTTTGGCGACGGCAGCCTCGCGATCCTGAGGAGATAAGCGATGAGCGACACAACGACCGAATACAAGCTGCCGCTGCCGCGCCGTCATGGGATGGCGGCGGAGTTCTACGCCTTCTGCCGCAAGCACGAACTGCGCTTTCAGCGCTGCGTCGATTGCGGCACGTGGCGGCATATCCCGCGCGAGATGTGCGCGCATTGCGGATCGGTCCGCACCGAATGGGCGAAGTCATCGGGCAGGGGCAAACTCTTCTCGTGGACGACGGTGCGCCAGCCGATGCTGCCGCAGTTCGAGGTGCCCTACAGCCCGGTCGTGATCGAGCTCGACGAAGGCGTGCGCCTGCTGAGTTGGCTCACCGACCTGGGTCCGGATGACCTCGTGCTCGACATGCCGGTCGAGGTCGTGTTCGACGACGTGACAGCCGAGGTGACGCTGCCCAAGTTCAAGCGGCGCGCCTGATCGTCACTTCTCCGCGATGAGCTTCTGCAGCCGTGCGAAGCTCGCAGGCGGCCAGACCTTTGGAACATCGTAGAATGTCTCGAAGGCCTTAGCGCCGGCCGGCAAAGTCACCCACGGCAGCTTGCTGCGCGTGAAGATGTGTACATCGGGCGTGACTGCGTCAGGATTTTCGAGCGTGCCGGCGCGCACGAAGAGCGCATCGCCACGCGCGCCGTGGTATTTGCTCCACACATAGGTGCCGCATTTGCCGCAGAAGAAGACCTCGTGATTCGCGCCCGTCCCGCCCTTGAGCACGAAGGATTGCGGCGCGCTGCCGCTTCTCTCGACGAACTTGTTCTCGATCCACATATTGATGACGAAGGCGCTGCCCGTGACGCGCTGGCAGTCGCGGCAGTGGCAGGCATGAACTATCATCGGGTCGGCCGTGAGCGTATAGCCGACCTCCCCGCAGGCGCATCGACCTGACAGACTCATAGAAACCTCCCGCGGCAAAATCGCCGCTCGAACCGCATCTTAGTCGTCACGAGAACGAAAAACTTGGCAAAAATTGCGATCGTCAGGGCGGCGGTCCATCGCGATCGGCGTTGGGTCGTTGCACCAAGGGCCCATTTGAGGTGACCCGCCAAGTTGGCATCATAGCTACGGATTTTTGCGTTGGCCGTCAGGCTGCTCATCTATATGTATAACCAACCGCTTGCCGATAGCTCTCTGGTCGGATGCATGCATTGCGATCTGGTGCAGCGCATGCCGCTGCTCGAACAGGGAGCGTCGGCGCGATGCGCGCGATGCGGCGAGGAGCTGCGCCATCGCCGCGAGGATTCGCTCAATCGCACCTTCGGGCTCACCGTCGGCGCGGCACTGCTCTATACGATCGCGAACTCGGTGCCGATGATTGGCTTGACGATCGTTGGGCGCTCCGCCTCGACAACCGTGATCGGCGGCGCGGTCGATCTCTGGAACGCCGATCAACGGGTCGTCTCGATACTCGTGATGTTCACGGCGGTGATTGCGCCCGCGCTGCAAATCGGCTTCATGCTCGCAATCATCCTCGGCACACGCTGGACGCCCGCGCCGCGTTGGGTCGGGACGTTGCTTCGCTATCATCCGACGACCCGCACCTGGAGCATGGTCGAAGTGATGATGCTCGGCGTGCTGGTCGCGCTGATCAAAATTGCCGACTACGCAACCGTCATTCCTGGCGTCGCGCTGTTCGTGCTGGGCGGACTCGTATTCACGCTCGCCGCCATGCAGGCGAACTTCGATCCCGCCGAGGTCTGGGACCGAATCAGATGGGCCGACGAAGAGGCGGTGCCATCCGCGGCGGAGGTCGCACGATGAGCGCGATCACCGCGATGCAGAACGGCCTGCAGAGCTGCCCGAGCTGCGGCCTGCTCTCGCAGCCGGCGGCGGGAACGATCGAAGGCCGCTGCCCGCGATGCAATGACCTTCTCAGCTTTCGCAAGCGCGCAAGTATCCAACGCACGTGGGCGTTCGTGATCGCGGCCGCGGTTTGTTACATCCCGGCCAACGTCCTGCCCGTTCTCACGACGACCACGGCGGCGGGCGCCGATTCCGATACGATCCTGCAGGGCGTGATACTGCTTTGGTCACCAACCGGATGGCCGCTGTCGCTGATCGTGCTGTTCGCGAGCATCATGATTCCGAGCGCAAAGATCATCGCGCTCGGCTATTTGCTCATCACGGTGCAAAGCGGCTCGATCCATAACAACGAACAGCGCGTGCAACTCTATCGAACAGTGGAATTCATCGGGCGATGGTCGATGGTCGATGTCTTCGTCGATACTTTCACGGCGGCGCTGGTACAACTGCAACCGCTGATGTCGGTCGAGCCCGGTCCCGGGCTCTTTTTTTTCGCAGCCGTCGTGGTGCTGACGATGATGGCGGTCGAGAGCTTCGACCCGCGCCTCATCTGGGACGCCACTAGCGAGGTGTCAACATGAGCGAGCAACAGACCTCGGCGCCCGGTGCGCCGCAGGCACGCGTGGCGCAAAACAGGAGCAGGATCTCGATCGTGTGGATCGTGCCAATCGTCGCGGCCGTGGTCGGTGCCTGGGTCGCAGTCGCGCGCATTATGAGCGAGGGACCGACGATCAAGATCACATTCGCATCGGCCGATGGCCTCGAGGCGGGCAAGACCAAGATTCAATACAAGGGCGTCGACGTCGGCACGATCACTCATATCCAACTCTCGGAGAATCACGAGCGCATCGAAGCGATCGCGCAAATGGCGCCCAAGACGGAAGATTTTCTCGTCGGCGACACCAACTTCTGGGTGGTCCGGCCGCGAATCTCCGGGGCCAACGTCACCGGACTCGGCACGCTAATCTCGGGTGCATACATCGGCATGGAAATCGGCCAATCCAGGGAGAGCAAGCGCGAGTTCGTCGCGCTGGAGAATCCCCCGGTTATCAGCGGCGGCATCCCGGGCCGTTACTTCATGTTGAAGACGTCGAACCTTGGCTCGCTCGATACCGGCACGCCCGTGTTCTTCCGGCGGCTGCAGGTTGGCGAGGTCTCTTCATACCAGCTCGACAAGGATGGCAAGCTCTTCACGCTGCGAGTCTTCGTCCACGCCCCCTACGATCAGTACATAACTGAGAACACGCGGTTTTGGCAGGCGAGCGGCATCGACGTGAAGCTCTCCGCCACCGGGCTCGACGTGCAGACCCAGTCGCTGCTCTCGATTCTGATCGGCGGTATCGCGTTCGAAACGCCCGCGACCGGTCCCGTCCTTCCCGCAGCGGACGCCGATTCATCGTTCACGCTCTATCTAAGCCGCACCGAGGCTTTCGAGCCGCCGGCGATAAATCCGCAGACTTACCAGTTCGTCTTCGACCAATCGGTGCGTGGCCTTTCGCCCGGAGCGCCGGTCGAGTTTCGCGGTATCAAGATCGGCCAGGTCGTCGACGTGCGCGCCCAGGTCGATATGAAGACGCTGCGCTTTTCGGCCCCGGTCGTCGCTGAGCTCGAGCCGCAACGACTCGGAGTCAAGTTGATTGACATGGGATCGGGCGAGACCCTCGATTCGATGCGTCGCAAGTTGATCGACGCGATGGTGGCGCGCGGCGTGCGTGCGCAACTCCAGACCGGGAATCTGCTGACAGGCGCCGCCTTCATCGAGCTCGATTACGTTCCTGGCGCCAAGCCCGCGAAGGTCGACTGGACGCAGTACCCGGTCGAGCTTCCCACCGCACCCGGGCAGCTCGTCAGCACCGAGGCTCAACTCACCAATATCATCAAGAAATTCGACGCGCTGCCGATCGATGAAATCGGATCCGATCTGCACAAGTCGCTGGTGTCGCTCAACGAAACCCTGATGAGCGCGCAAGGCACGCTGACCAGCGCGCAAACCACGATCAACAACGCCGACGGCTACGTCGAGCCCAATTCCGCGCAGGCACAGGAGCTTGCCAACGCGCTGCAGGAAATCAGCCGCGCGGCGCGCTCGGTGCGCGTGCTCGCCGACTATCTCGAACAGCATCCCGAGGCGCTGCTGCGCGGTAAACCAGGAGGTCCGAAATGAGTACAAATAGTTTGACGCGCCTGGTTTCGGCGATTCTTATTCCGATTGCATTCGCGGCATGCGGAACGTCAGCCCAGCCGCACTTTTATGCGCTGACCTCGACCGCGGCGCCCGCTGCGGCGCAGTCCGCGCCGATCGCCGTGCTGGTCGGCCCGGTCTCGGTACCCGCCGCCGTCGATCGGCCACAGTTTGTCGTGCAGAAAGCCTCCAATCGCGTCGATATCGACGAATTCAATCGATGGTCGGCGCCGCTCAATGACAGTATCGCGCGTGTGATCGCGAGCGATCTTTCAACCCAGCTCGGCACGCCCAACGTTGCGACGGCGCCGCTGGCGAACTTCGCCCCGGATTATCGCGTCACTATCGACGTGCAGCGCTTCGATACGATCGAAGGCCAGGGCGTGACGGTCGAGGCGGTGTGGGTGGCGCGCAAGTCTGACGGCAAGACCCGAACTGGCAGAACCATCGCACACGAGGCCACACAGGGCAACGGATTTGATGCTATCGCCGCAGCGCACAGCCGCGCGCTGGCGCAGGTTAGCGCCGACATCGCAGAGGCTATCCGCTCCGAAGCCAGCGCAACGCAGTAAGACATAGACGGTAGGAGAAATAATCTGGGAGTTACCAAGATAAGCACAAAGTCCAATGGCGCATGGATCGAACTCCTGTCAACATAGCGGCGAGGTACGATAGTTATGCAGCCTCTTCTGCTCCAGACGACACCCGCCATCGGTCAGACCCGCGTGACAAGCGGCACCACGAGGACGCCCGGTAAGGCGCGGCGCGCGGCTTCGGGTGAGCGCTCGCAGCGTCATGCGGCGCCCCAGGTTCTGGTGGTTGACGACGATCCGTCCGCGCTTGGTGCGCTCGGACGTTTGATAAAGTCTGCCGGGCTGAAGGTGAAACTGTTCGATCGTCCTTCCGCGCTTTTGAACGACGAACTGCCCACTGAACGAGCGTGCGTGATCCTGGACGTGAGCCTGCCGGAAATGAACGGGGTCACGCTCCACGACGTGCTCCATACGAGCGGCCACGCGTTGCCGACGATTTTCGTCACGGGGCTAGCCGATCCGGCGACTCAGCGCCAGCTGCAAAGGGCGAAGCCTGTAGCAATCCTCTACAAACCGGTACACGAACGGGTGCTGTTCGAGGCGATCAGGATGGCGCTCAACGCGGGCGCCAATCGCTGAGACGATTTTTCCATACCGAGTGGTATGGAACTCTTGACTTGTCCTCGATTTCGCCGGAACAATCGTTCACTGGCAATGATCTCTATCACTGCCAGTTGACGCCGGAACACTATCGCGGACCAGGTGTAAGCGCGAGGTCTATGAGCAGACGGTAGGAGTTCCACCTTGGGGGGCGCCGTGCTCCAGTGGAATGAGGAACGCCGGACCGAAAATAACCGAGCGATACGCAAATCGCTCATTCTCACAACCCTTCGACGCCTCGTCGTCGGGCATCGCGATCCTGAACGCCGAGGGCCGGATCGTGTATCTCAACCGCAGCTGGAGCAACTTCGCTTTGCATTGCGGTCTCAACGGTAGCTCTCCGCGCGTAGGCTCCGATTACTTTGATACCTGTCAGCGCATGCTGGCGGCTCCCTCCGCACGCAGCGCCACGACTCGCCTGCGCCAGCTCTTGCGTGGCCATCGGCCGAATCTCCAACTCGAAGCCCAAGGAATCGACCAGCAGGAGCGCTATCGAATAACCGCGACTCGCTTCGAGCATGGCGACGATGCCTACTTCCTCCTCACTCACGATCCGCTCGACGACTTCGACAATCTCGATTTCGAAGAGCTGCTGGCAGATTTTTCGTCCAGTTTCGCCAGAACCAGCGGCGAGGAAATTGACCGCGAGATTGGCCGCTGGATTACCAGGGTTCCGCGCGCGCTCGGTCTCGATCGCAGTTCGGTTGCGCGGCGCTCCTCCCGCGACGGCAACTTTTATGTCACGCATTCGTGGGCGCGGCCCGGGATCAACCCGGCCCCGATTGGCTTCAATGTTACGGCGACGATGCCCGAAGCCATGCGGCAGATGGCGCTCGGCGAAACCGTGGTCATCCGCAACGAGCAGGACATCTCTGCCGCGGGAGAATTGGATTTTGCGATCGCGAGGCTGCTCGGCTTCGAGGCCGGAGTGTTCATCCCGCTTAAGATCGGCGGCGAAGTCATCGGCTTCGTGGGATTCGCATCGATCATACAGCGTAATTGGTCGGTCAAAACGATCCGGCGCATGAACCTGATCGCGCAGGTGCTGGCCGGAGCGCTGGAACGCAGACGCTCGATATCGCAGCTTCACCGGATGCGCGGCGAGATGCGCGAGATCACGCGCGTTGCGCTGATGGGCGAGCTGACCGCATCGCTCGCGCATGAGCTCAATCAGCCGCTCGGCTCGATCATGAACAACGCGCAGGCCGTGCAGCGCCTGCTCGCGATGAAAAAGCCCGACCTCGACGAGATTCGCGCCAGCCTCGAAGCGATCGTCAACGACGACGAGCGCGCCGCCGAGATTATCCGCAGTGTGCGAGCCTCGTTCCGCCGCGAGCGTCCCGAGCACAGCCGCATCGATCTCCGGCAGATCCTGCTCGACGCCGAACGAGTGGTGCGTGCCGAGGCCGTCTCCCATGCAATCGTGCTCACGGCGCAGCTTCCCGAGGCTCTCCCCGTCGTTCTTGGTCAGGCGACTCAGCTGATGCAGGTGGCGGTTAATCTGATTCTGAATGCAATGGACTCGATCCGTGAATGCCAGGACGGCCCGCGCGAAATCGCGCTGGCCGCGGAGCAAGACGAATCGGGATGGATCCGCACGGCGGTGCGCGACACCGGCAAGGGCATCGAACCCGAGATGCTGCCGCGCTTGTTTAAGTCGTTCGCCACCACCAAGCCCAATGGAATGGGAATGGGCCTTGCGATCGCGCGATCGATCGTCGAAGAACACGGCGGGACCCTGGTCGCGCGAGCGAACGCGGGTCGCGGCGCCATTTTTGAATTCTCACTACCACCTGCCGAAAACGGAAAACACTGATGCCTACGCACGACGACGCGACGCTTGAGATTGCGGTGATAGACGACGATCTTTCGGCGCTCAGCTCGCTCGCGCGGCTGCTCAAGAGCGCCGGTATCGAGGTGAAAACTTTCGCCTCGGCGCGCGACTTCCTGGCCGATCCGAACGACGCGCTGGTCGATTGCGTGGTCAGCGATCTGCGGATGCCGGAAATCGACGGCCTGACCCTGCTTGAGCAGATGGCTGAGTTGGCACCGGAGCTCTCGATGGTGTTCATCACCGGCCGCGCCGACGTACCAAGCGCGGTGCGCGCAATGAAAGAAGGCGCGGTCGACTTCCTCGAGAAACCGATACGCGGTGAGCGGCTCATCGACGCGATCGATCGCGCCGCCCAATCGACCCGCCGCCGCCGCGCATCGCGAGCGCATCTGGAAACCCTGCGCCTGCGTTATCAGCGTCTCACTGGCAGGGAGCGGCAGGTGTTCGCGCTCGTCACGCAGGGTCTGCTCAACAAGCAGATAGCGTATGAACTCGGCACCACTGACAAGACCGTCAAAGTGCATCGAGCGCGCGTGATGGACAAGATGGAGGCCGAGTCGCTGGCCGACCTCGTGCGGATGGCGTCAGCGCTCCAGATTCACGTCGAGGCGCCGCCCAGGGCGCCTGGGCCGGCAGTTGCCCCGCCAGCGAGCCGCAGAACCGTTACCACTCCGTATTGATTTCGTTACGCAGCTAAACATTGCGTCGTGAAATTGTCCTGAGGGTATGAAAATACGCTCTCGACATTTTGTGTAAATCCGCCGGTAAGACTTGCTGCGTAGGATGCGCAAGTTCGCGGAGCGAAGTCTTGCCCGATGATTCGTCCGAATGACCGCCGTTCACGCAGGTCCTCTTTTTCGGATGAAGGCCGCCGCGCAGCACTCGCGAGCGCGCTCGCGGGTGCTGCGCGCCGATGATGTGCACCGCGCGCGGCTGATCTTGATGCTGGCGGAGGGTCAATCATGGTCTGCCATTCAACATGCCTTAGGCTGTAGTTCGGCGTACATCGCACGTTGGCAGAGCCGCTTTGTCGAGCAGCGTCTGGCGGGCCTGTTTGCCCGCCATCAGGGGCGGCCGGCGACTAAGCGCACGGCGCGGCTGGAAGCCCGCATTCTGGCTTGGACCCGCCGCCCGCCGACCGATGGTTCCACGCACTTTAGTAGCCGCAAGCTGCCGCGGACGCTGGGGGTCAATCACATGATGGTCGCGCGAGTTTGGCAGCGCGCCGGAGTTAAGCCCCATCGGCTGGAGCGCTACATGGCCTCCGATGATCCGGACTTCGAGCGCAAGGCCGCCGACGTGATCGGGTTGTACGTTAATCCACCGCAGCACGCCGCAGTATTTTGTGTCGATGAGAAGACCGCCGTTCAGGCGCTCGATCGTCTCGACCCGGTGTTGCCGCTTAGCCCGGGACGGGCCGAACGCCACGGCTTTGAGTACTTTCGGCATGGCACGCTCTCGCTCTACGCCGCGCTCAACACCAAAAGCGGCAAGGTCCTGGGCCAGACCGCCGCCCACCATGCCACCGAGGAGTTTGTGGCCTTTCTCGGCCAGATCGTTGCGCTGGAATCCAAAGGCCGCGAGATCCACATTATCGCCGACCACCTCTCGGCGCATAAGACCAAGCGGGTAGCGCAATTCCTGGCCGAGCATCCCCAACTGCACCTGCATTTCACTCCGACCTATTCCTCGTGGCTCAATCAGGTCGAACTGTGGTTTGCCCGCATCGAACGCGATGTCATCGCCCGCGGGATCTTCACCTCGGTCAATGACTTGGCACGCAAGCTCATGCGTTACATCCGCCATCACAACCAACACGCCGCGCCCATCAAATGGGCCTACCGCGACTTCGCTCACAGAATAATCGCCACTTTTGATTCAGCTGTTACAGGCCACTAATAAACAGCTTGACCTCGCGGGTATGTGAGCCTCCCAAGGAAAACGCGGCCTGGAAGGGCCCTATCGCGCGTTAACCTCGATACGCCGCGGGCGAGCTCGCTCGCTCTTCGGAAGCGTGAGTTCCAGAACCCCGTTGGTCATCGAAGCTTCGATCCGTTGATCGTCAATATCCTCGGTCAGCTCGAATTGTCTGAAGTAATTTCCGACGTTGTATTCAGTATAGAGCGGAACCACGTTCTGATAGGCTTCGGTCGAGACCGTACCAACTATAGTAAGTGTGCCGCGGTTCAGAGTTACTTCCACATCGCTCTGCTTGACGCCGGGCATGTCGGCCCAAAGTTTGAGTGAGTCATTCAGTTCCTGAATATCAACTTCAGGCAGAAAGAAACGGCCAGCGCGCGTTTTTTCCTGGCCCTGCACGGTTTGCTTCTCTTTCGTCGTGATTTCCTGGTCAGTCATTTGCCTTCCTCCATTGGAGTGCCTGTGCGTCAGGAGTGTCCGACACCTACGCCGGTTTTACAGCGATCTGACGTGGCTTTGCTGCTTCCGCCTTGGGAACGCGCACGGTCAGGATTCCAACATCGTAGCTGGCCGCGGCTTTGTCGAGATCGAGATTTTCCGGTAACTGGATTGAACGCGAAAATTCACCAAAAGAACGTTCGCGGCGGTGATAGCCGGTGGCCTCAGTCGAGGTTTCGCGTCTGCGCTCGCCCTTGATAGTCAGCGTACGGCCCTGTCCAGACACGCTTATACTGTTCGAGTCGACTCCCGGAATCTCCGCGATGATGGCTACGCCGTCAGCGGTCTCGAAAATGTTTACGGGCGGATAGCCGCCCGCGCCAGAAACGCCAAGTCCGTACGCGGGGTTGCGCAGGAACCGCTCCAGGTCACTCTGCAGAGAGAGCAGATTAGTAACCGGATCCAAATTGCCTGAGTATCTTAGGAGCGCCATAGGAACCTCCTTCTGATTTAGAAATTCGACCCGTTACCCGAAAAATAAGCGCTCGCAGTCAATCGTCAAGAGGGCGAGATGAAGAAGTAATGACCTCGACAACAGTGGGCTGCGTGGCCATTAGACCGCTGGTGAGGTAATCACCATTTAGAGGGACGAATTCAGCCTGCGAGGCCATAGATATCTCCCCATCGCCTTTGCGAGCGGATCCGGCCATAGATACGCGTGCGCCATTGCTGCCTGGATATCTTGAAAGCGCTGTTGCAG
The DNA here is from genome assembly GCA_035508495.1 of Candidatus Binataceae bacterium. Lineage (NCBI taxonomy): Bacteria > Candidatus Binatota > Binatia (SeqCode) > Binatales (SeqCode) > Binataceae (SeqCode) > Binataceae bacterium (SeqCode). The sequence goes on along the minus strand of DATJMX010000010.1, from coordinate 1,670 downwards.
CGTATGATCCGGAAACACCGCGTCGAGTTGCCGCGTGAAATAGGTCGCCGATACCTTGCGCGACCAGCTCGCATCCCCGATTCATGTTCCAGCGCACCTGTGCCTTGAGCTGCGTCGAAGCCGGCACGCGAGCCTCCGCCGTCTGCCACAATTCCTCTATGCCGGCGCGTAGTTGGGTGACCGTCACATCGATTAGCCAGATCGATTCAGCCAACCGCCGTGGTGACCCGCCCCGCAGAAGTATACCGACCGGCAGTAGAGATTTCGCCGTGGTGTGGTCGGTTGGTGCCGGTATTACCGGCGTTTATTGCACTCTACAGACTCGATTGACAACCTCTAGCAACTGGCTATTGGGCACGACTGTTTCTGCTCTGTCTTTGACCAGCTTTTCGTCCCCACCCTTCACACTTGCATAAGGGTGGGGCGAAAAGCTTTCAGATTTTGGATCCGCGACAGCGCTGCTCTGCACGGCGCCGGACGGCAATTGGTTTGCCGGCCAAGCCGTGCGCAGCGCTGTCGCGCTCCATTGTTGCCAGGTGCGAGCAAACTCCTCCGGAGCGCGATCGGCCAATGCACTATGCGGCTTCACCTGGTTGTAGTCCTGCCGCCAGCGCTCGAGCTTGTCGCGGACGTCGGCCAGATCAAAGAAGGCTTGACGAGAGCGTACGTAATTGGACCTGCATATCACGTCGTCGAGAATCTCCGATACTGCAATACCAGCCCTTGCTTATGACCCGGCGGCCCAGCCCTGTTGTGCGTAATATTCCATGATGCGCTCGACGATTTCGTTGGCGCTCTTGTCGGTCAGAAATCCCAGCGACGAACGATGACTTTTTACTCCCGCCGAGACCACGTTTATTCCGGCTGAGGCGATTGCCGCACCGCCTCCAGCCGCCATGCCGGGCGCACCCATGATCGCCGCGCCAGGCATCGCGCCGCTGTCGGCATGCGTATCGAATTCCATGACCTGCTGATCTGCCATTACTGTCCGATGGTAAATATCAACGTTGCTATTAATCTGCGATTTGCCGACGCCTAGCCCGATGACCATGCGCGAGAGTTTGTTGCCTTCGCTCACGTCGATAAACTCACCGTCAACAATTAGAACGTTATTTCCTTGGGTGGGCGTTCCACGCTTGAGGCAGATTGCGTTAAGTCCCTTCTTCTGGAGCTGCGTGACGACCTCGAGACAAATGTCTTCGGCAGCCGCAAGAGCCAGGTTGTGCTCGTCAGTGTTCTCGTCTGCATCGGTCATCGCGCGATAACTCTTCTGGATTAGTCCTTGGTTCAGCGTCACGTCTGCGGTATCAACGGCGAAATGATACACGACAATCTGGCTCGGAGGTTGATTGACTACTGGAGCTGATTGCGAAACAGATTGCGAAGAAGCTCCGGCACATCCCGCAATCGCGAGCGACAGCAATAGACATGAAAAGACGTAGGATCGGGTTGTCATAAACTTTTCTCCGGGCATTTTTTCAAAGATTAGTCTTCCGCTGCCTTGTCGATAATGAATTGCTCAGACGCCTTGTCTGCTTTGTCTTTGATGTTGGCCTTGAGCGGCTGAACACTAATGGTCACGTTTTCGATCGTTCCGGTAAATTTGCTGGTTTCGACGGTGTAGTCTTCGGAGACTGGCGTTCCTTCGTCGACGCCCACATCAGCGCCTT
>DATJMX010000009.1 GCA_035508495.1 Candidatus Binataceae bacterium | reverse complement strand
TGTCTTCGCCGATGAATTTCAGTGCGGCCGAGTTCATGCAGTAGCGCAGCCCCGTCGGCTTGGGACCGTCATCGAAGACGTGCCCGAGATGCGCGTCGCACTTGGAACATCGTACTTCGGTGCGTGTCATGAAGAGCGATCTGTCGCTCCTCGTCGAGACATTCTCTTTTGCGATCGGCTGCCAGAAGCTCGGCCATCCCGTGCCCGACTCGAACTTGGTATCCGAGCTGAACAGCGCGTTGCCGCAGCAGATGCATCGATAGAGGCCCTTGTCGTGGTTGGCCCAGTACTCGCCCGTGAAAGCACGCTCGGTTCCGGCGCGCCGGGTCACATCGTATTGTTCAGCGTTCAGTTGCTTGCGCCATTCTGCGTCGCTCTTGACGACTTTGTCTTCCATAACCAGGCCCTTTCTCATTCCCGAATCAGTGAACTCGACGATCGAAACTTTCTGGATACCGGGCGCCGGCGTGGCCTCGTCAGCTATCGCGTCGGTAGCGCCGCGCCAGGCGAAATAACCCAACGCCGCGATCGCGGGAATCGCCGATGCGGCCGCGAGGAATTTGCGCCTGCTAATGATGTTCAGACCTGACCGATTATTGTGCAGCATCGATTTTGGGATCATCTCACTAGAGATAACTGCGTCGAATCTCCATAGGTTCCGACGCTCGTGCGGAGCTGACTATTCAGTCAGCGACTGCATCACGCGGCCGCTCGATGAATCGACCAAATCCACTTCGACCGGCGTCGAGACGTTGTGACTTTTCTTCGCCGAGTCGATACCAGCCTTGAGATCGCTCAGGAATTTGTCCTTGGCGAACGGCGGCATCTGGTCCATCGGGAAATTGTCGAACATCACGCGCGCCTTGGTATCGCCCGACCATTCCACCGATCCCACCTTCGGGCCCGCGATCGGTAGTCCGCGCACGACCTGCTCGACCGCCCCGTGGAAGGTCGAGGCCGCCTCGGACGGCGCTCCCGCGCTGCTCGAAGCAGTCGTTGCACCGCCGGTAGCCGGCGCCCCGCTCAGCTTCGCGAGCAGATCCTTGACCTGCGACTTGGAGTTGTCGTCGGGTGCGAGCGTGAGCGCCTTGTTGAGCGAGGCCGCCGCCTCAGCGCCCTTGTTCTCCTGAGCGTAGGCGATACCCATGTTGTAGTACGCTTGGAAGAAGTCCGGCTTCGCCGCGATCACCTTCTTGTACTGCACGACGGCCTGGTCGGCATTGCCGGTGTAGAGGTACATCGTGCCGAGATCGGTGCGGACCTCGGGATCGTCGGGCTTCAGCTTGAGGAAATGCTCGTATGCCGCGATCGCTTCATCGTAGTGCTGCTTGTCGTAGTCGATATCGCCGATTCCGCGCAGCGCGTCGAGATTGTCGGGCTGAAGCTTCAGCACGTGCGCATACGCGTCCTGCGCCTTCGTATAGTACGACGCATCGAACATCGCCGCGCGCATCGAGACAGTGCCGAGCCGGTTCCACGCGACGACATCGTTAGGCTTCGCGTTGGCGTCCTTCTCGACCTTATCGATAAACGTGCGCGCTTCCGTGGGCAGCTCGATCTTCGGATGCCCCGCGGGCAGCTGCCCGGCGCTGCTCGACGAGGCCGGTGCGGCGCCTGAATCTTGCGATGGCGCCGGAGGATTCGCCAGCGTCGCGCGCACAGTGCCCGGCGTCTTCAGCATGATCCACGCGGCCGCGCCGAGGCCCACGATCGTGATACCGATGAAGACGCCGACGAACGCCGCCGTCATCGGCATCATCCGCATCGTGCGCGCCACGACGCTCTTATCTGCGGTGGCGGGACCGCCTCCGCTCGCGCCCTTATCGAGAGACCGGCCGCATTCGACACAGAATTTGGCGCCGGCCATGAGCGGCGCACCGCAATGAGGACAAAAACGCATCCCAGATTCGTACCTGACCGGTTCCCAAGCGCGCAACAAGCACCGCACATCGCGGTTTCAGCGGCGGCATGGCCTGTTGTATATTCGCGGCGATTTATCCCAAAGGAGAGCGACAATGCAGCTCTACGATTCGTTCGGGCCTAACCCGCGTGCGATGCGTATGTTCCTGGCCGAAAAAGGCATCAGCATCCCAACCAAAGACGTCGACTTGATGGGGGCCGAAAATCGGCGCCCGCCTTACACCGATCGCAATCCCGGCGGACAGTTGCCGGCGCTCGAGCTCGACAACGGCAAATGTATCGGCGAGACGGTCGCGATCTGGGAATACCTCGAAGAGAAACATCCGACACCGGCTCTCATCGGCGCCACCGCCGAAGAGCGCGCCGAGGCGCGCCAGTGGCAGCGCCGCATCGAGCTCAAGATCACGGAGTTCCTCTACAACGGCTTCCGCTTTGCCGAGGGCGCCGACCTCTTCAAGTCGCGGATGCGACTCGTGCCGGAAGCTGCGCCCGGGCTTAAGGCCACCGTGCAGGACAACCTGAAGTGGCTCGACCAGCAGCTCGAGGGCAAGCAGTTCATCGCCGGCGATCGCCTGACCGTCGCCGACATCATTCTTTATTGCGCGCTCGATTTCGGCGCCGGCGTTGGCCAGAAGATCGATCCGTCGCTGAAGAACGTCAACGCATGGTTCCAGCGCATCGGCGCGCGGCCGAGCGCCAAGGCGAGTCTGCATCCGGCGTCGGCGAAGACCGGGATGAAGGGATAACGTCAGCATCAGCCGCTCCGCGCCCGGCGCGCGGGGCGGCGAAGTTATTTCAGCGATGTCAGACATATCGGAAAAGACTGTCGCGCAGTTGAACGCGCTCGTCCGCGCCAAGACCGGCGACTCCGGCGCGCGCGCGCATTCGCTCGAGACGCTGCCGGGGCATGCCGGCTTCAGCTACAGCTTCATTCTCGATCGCAGCGACGGCGGCGTGCCGTCGGGCAAAATGGTCGTGCGGATCTCTGCGCCCAACGTCAGGATCTCCGGCCCCGCCGATATCGAGCGCCAGGCGCGCATCATGGCCTCGTTCGCGGGCACTCCGGTGCCGGTGCCTCCCATCTATTGGCATGGCAGCGAAGAGGAATTCTTCGGGCGGCCGTACCTGGTCGCGGGCTTTGTCGACAGCTTCAAGCTAAGCGAATCGACCCTGCCGATGGATCACATCAAGCGCCTGGCGCGGATGGGGATGGCGACGATGGCCGCACTGCATGCGATGCCTTGGGAGCCGCGCCGCTCGGCATTCGGCGACCCGTTTGCGCTCAGCGAGGAATTCACGCGCCTCGATTATTTGCTCGATCGCCCGACGCTCGACCCGAAAGATGTCGGCCGCGCGTTCGAGCTGCGCGAGCGGTTGCGTTCGTCCGTCCCGACGGGTGCGCGCATCGGATGCGTTCACGGTGACTTCCAGTGGGCAAACCTGCTGTTCGACGAGGAAAAGCCGGTCGCGCTCATCGATTGGGAGATCTCCTCGATCGGCCCGACGCTGCTCGACCTCGGCTGGATTTCATTCTTCGCCGACTCGGAGAGCTTCGTCGACGAAGACCCGGTGCGCGGCTCGATCATGAACCCCGACGAGCTGTTCGAAGCGTATGCCGCCGCCGCAACGTTCCCGGTCTCGGCCGGTGAAGTACGATGGTTCCGCGCATTCGCAGGCTATCGCTTCGGCGTCATCACCTGCTTCAACGTGATGCTCCATCGGCGCGGCAAGCGCGACGATCCGCACTGGCTCGATATCGCCAAGTCGGCGCCCACGATGTTCGAGCACGGGCTCGAAGTGCTCGGCTGAGCGAAAGGACGGACAAGTTGGAAGCTGCGCGGAAATATCCTGAGCCACCGCCGATCGACGACAATCATCCCGCGCTCGGCGCGATCCTCGGCGCGAATCCGTTCGTCGGCTTCGACGCCAAGCAGGTGGTCGAGACGATGGCGCTCTACTTCGGCCATCTCGCGTCGCATCCCGCGTCGGTCGGCACGCGCATGATGCAGCTCGGGATGGAGCTCGCGCAGATCGCAGGCGGCATATCGGCGATCGAGCCCGAGCCCGGCGATCGCCGCTTCACCGATCCGGCATGGCACGAGCATCCGCTCTTCAAACGGGTGATGCAGTCCTACCTCGCGTGGCGCCATGCGATGCACGATCTGGTTGCCGATGAAGACGAGTACGACTGGAAGGAACGCGAGCAGCAGAAGTTCGCGGTGACGCTGCTGACCGAGGCGATCTCGCCGACCAATTCGCCTATTCTCAACCCGGCCGCGCTCAAGCGCGCCTTCGATACCGCCGGCGTGAGTATCGCGCGCGGCGTTGGTAACTTCCTGTCAGACCTGTGGAACAACGGCGCGATGCCGTCGCAGGTGGACAAGCGCCCGTTCAAGGTCGGCGGCAATCTCGGCATGACGCCGGGCGTCGTCGTGCATCGCACACCGCTCTTCGAGCTGATTCAGTACGCGCCCCAGACCGAGAAGGTTTACGAGCGGCCGCTGGTGCTGATTCCGCCGCAGATCAACAAGTACTACATCATGGATCTCGCGCCCGGCCGCAGCTTTATCGAGTACGCGGTGAAGCATGGCATCGCGATGTTCGCGATCAGCTGGCGCAACGCTAAGCCCGACAATCGCAACTGGAGCCTCGACGACTACGTGTCGGCATGCCAGGAGGCCATCGACGCCGCGCGCGACATCACGGGCAGTCCGGATGTCAACGTGCTCGGCATCTGCGCGGGTGGGATCACGACTTCGCTGATGCTCGGGCATCTCGCGGCGGCGAACGACCGCCGCGTCAACGCCGCAACGCTGCTCGTGACGATGCTCGATACGAGCCTGCCCTCGATGACCGGGATGTTCGCGACCGACGAAGCAATCAAGGCTGCGATGGAACGCTCGGCGCGCGAGGGTGTCCTGTCAGGCGCCGACATGGCGCGTATCTTCGCGTGGCTGCGGCCGAATGACCTCGTGTGGAACTACTGGGTCAACAACTATCTGCTCGGCAATTCGCCAGCGCCGTTCGATATCCTTTACTGGAACGCGGACTCGACGAATCTGCCGGCCAAGTTGCACGCGGGATTTCTCGATCTGTTCCTGCGCAATCCGCTGCCGCGGTCAAATGCGGTGACGATTCTCGGCACGCCGATCGATCTGCACGCGACGCGCAATGACATGTATCTCGTCGCCGGCCTGACCGATCACATCTGCGCGTGGCGTGCATGCTATCGCTCGACGGAGATGTTCGGCGGACGCGTCGAGTTCGTGCTCGCGTCCAGTGGCCACGTGCAGAGCCTCGTGGCGCCGCCGGGCAACTTCAAATCGCGCTATTACACGGGCGCGCAGACGCCCGACGATCCCGACCAATGGCTGCACAGCAGCACCGAGAACAAAGGCACCTGGTGGGATCACTGGATTAAGTGGATCGCAGCGCGCTCGGGCAACGAGAAACCCGCGCCCGCGGCGCTCGGCAACGCGCAGCACAAGCCGATGGAGCCCGCGCCAGGCACCTACGTCCACGAAACAATCTGAAGTGCATCTGATGTCGAGAGCCGGCAATGACCGCCGAGGCTTTGCGCCGATATATGAGGACTAGCGTGTGCGGTACAGCGGCTCTATCAGGCCTGCTATTGAGCCTGCTTCTGCTCGGCTGTTCATATGGCGGCGCCAAGCCAGGCACGACCTTCCGCGATTGTCCGGATTGCCCGGAGATGGTGGTCGTGCCAGCCGGAAGCTTCATGATGGGCAAGTATCCCGATCAGCATCAGGTAACAATCAAGAACGCCTTTGCGATGGCAAAGTTCCCGTCACGCGCGACGAGTATGCCGCCTTCCTATCGGCCAGCGGCTACAACGCGAGTGGCAAGTGGAAAATCCCTGGCATCCCTCAGACCGGCAACGATCCGGTGGTGGCCGTCGATTGGGACGACGCGCAGGCCTTCGTCGAGTGGCTGAGCCAGAAGACCGGCAAGCACTATCGTCTACCGTCCGAGGCGGAGTACGAATATGCGGAACGGGCGGGAACAATCACCAGCGGCGGACGCGCCGACTTCGATAGGATGTGGGTCGATCGCGCAAAGTGCAGATTCACTCATGAAACACATCGGGATCGTCGCGGTGAGCGCGGAGGGCGCCGCGCTCTGCTACCGGACGATCTGCGCCGAAGCGCCAGCGATGACGAGCGCGCATATGCATCCGGAGGTCTCGATGCATACGACGCCGCTGGGAGAATACGCGCGCATCGCCAATGAGGACTGGAGCAAGGTCGGGGAACTTCTGCTCGTATCGGCGCGCAAGCTCGCTAGCGTCGGCGCCGACTTCCTGATTTGCCCCGACAACACCGCGCACGAATCGATCGATTTGATCATCGACCGCTCGCCCTTGCCATGGATTCATATCGCCGAAGAAGTCGCGCGCGCTGCGGCACAAAATGGGTTCAGGCGCGTAGGCCTGCTCGGCACACGCTACCTGATGGAAGGCCCGGTCTATCCGCCGAAGTTCGCCGCGCACGGAATCGCACACGTGATCCCGGACGCAGAGGCGAGGGCGCGCATAAATCAGATCATCTTCGACGAGCTGGTCAACGGCCGTTTCGAAAAAACATCCCGCGAGTACTTCGTCGGCGTAATCAACGGCCTGAAATCGCAAGGCTGCGACGCCGTCGCGCTCTCATGTACCGAAATTCCGCTGCTGCTAACGCAAAACGATTCTCCGCTTCCAATCCTCGATTCCACCCGCATCCTTGCCCGCGCAGCCCTGCGCGAAGCGATCCTTTGATTCCTCGCGATGATTCTACTGAGCGGCCACCGCGCCGAGCTTTCGTGATCGTGTCCGCGGTTTCGTGCTGCCCGGAGTGCGGCGCTCGTAGCTTTCGATTCTCGCGATGAGGCGGCGGGTGAAGCGGTCGAACGCATCGACCTCGGTGGATGGCAGATCTATCCAGATGGCGTCGATTGCGGCGCGGCGTGCCTCGCGCAGCGCATCGAGCGTGCGGCGCCCGCGCGGGCTGAGAGCGTAGCTGCGCTGGCGCAGATCTCGGCTTGCGACTGCCACCGTGACGAGACCAGCCTCGAGCAACTGGCGCAGGATCTTCGACACCGCGGCGGGCGAGCTTTTGCGCCCGCGCGCGAACATCGAAGGCATGAAATGCTCGGTTGCGATCGCTTCGAGCGCGCGCCATTGCTCGACCGTGAGCCCGGCGCCGCGCGCCAGCGCCGCGCGCCGCCGCTCGAAAACCTCGGCCAGGGCGCGGAGCTGCTCGATCGCCTCGTGAATCCGGTTGAATCGCTCCAATTGTTGTGGCACAGATATATTTTACTAGAGTTAACTAAATCGGCAAGAGCACTGGAGGGCAGCCATGACACAGCCGCAGACTTGGGATCCGGATCGCTATGCGAAAAACGCCCGCTTCGTCGCCGACCTGGGCCAGCCGGTCGTCGAGTTGCTCGCGCCGCGCGCCGCAGAGCGGATTCTCGACCTCGGATGCGGCGACGGCGCGCTTACGCAGAAGCTCGCGGCGATGGGATGCGACGTGGTCGGCGTCGATGCCAGTCCATTACAAATCGAAGCGGCGCGGCGCCTCGGCCTCGATGCGTGGGTAATGTCGGCCGATGCGCTGAATTACGATAACGAGTTCGATGCCGTGTTCAGCAACGCCGTGCTGCACTGGGTGCGGCGCGCCGACGACGCGATCGCATGCGTCTATCGCGCGCTCAAATCAGGCGGGCGCTTCGTGGGCGAGATGGGCGGCGTCGGCTGCGTCGAGAAAATCAGGACGACGCTGATCGCGGCCCTCGACCGCCGCGGTATCGACGGCCGCGCAGCCGATCCCTGGTATTTCCCAACTGTGGCGGACTACAGCGCGTGCCTGGAGCGCGGCGGCTTTCGCGTCAACTATATCGAGCTGATCCAGCGGCCGACGCCGCTGCCCGGCGACGTCAGCGGATGGCTCGAGACCTTCGCCGAAAGCTTCATCATCAAGCTGCCCGCGGCTGATCGGCCGGCCTTCATCGACGAGGTGCGAGGCGAGCTGGCGCCAAAGCTGAAGGATTCGAGCGGCACTTGGATCGCCGACTACGTGCGGCTTAGATTCGCCGCGGCGAAGCCAGCCGCGTGATCAAAGATGACGATCTCTTCCGTGAGCTGACCGAGGGCCTGCCGCGCCAGGGTCCCGGCTCGACCGAGGCGACGCTGCGCGCGCTCGCGATGGTGTCGGGATTGCCGCCACGTCCGCGTATCCTCGATATCGGTTGCGGCCCCGGTGCGCAGACGGTCGACCTCGCGCGCGCGACCGGCGGCATGATCATCGCACTCGATTTGTTCCCGCGATTTCTCGCCGAGCTTCAAGCACGGGCACGCGCGGCTGGAGTCATCGATCAGATCACGGCGCTTCACTGTTCGATGCTCGCGATGCGGTTCGCCGATGAGGAGTTCGATCTCATCTGGTCGGAAGGCGCGATTTACATCATGGGCTTCGCCGCTGGCCTCACCGCCTGCCGTCGGTTCCTGAAACGCGGAGGATGGCTCGCGGTATCTGAGCTGACCTGGTTGACGGACAATCCGCCTGCGGGGGCACTCGACTATTGGGCAAAGAACTATCCCGCGCTCACGACGATTCATTCAAATCGCAGAACAGCCGCGGATGCCGGATACGAGAACATCCAGAGTTTCGTCCTGCCCGTCACCGACTTCTGGAACTATTATGAACCCGGCGAAGCGCGCCTCCACGAGGTCCGCGCGCGTCACCCGAGCGATCCGCAGATCGCCGCGCGGCTCGACGAAGCGCAGCTCGAATATGATCTTTTTCGCAAGTACTCAGACGCCTACGGCTACGTCTTCTATGTGATGCAGAGGCCGTAAAATGATTGGTCCCGGCTGGAAAGTAGCGGGGTGGGCGTCCCTATGGGCGTCCCTGCCCGCCATTGATCGCGCAGAATCCTCTCTGCGCCACCCTTAACAGCCATCGAAGGCGAGCAGCGCGGCGTCTTCATGGCGGGAAGAGACGCCCGCCCCACTTAACCTCTGCGATGACTCAGCGCGGCGGTGAGTCAGACACGGTTTGCTAATCCAGATGAATCTGGGTTATTGCTCTTTTTGCAATTCATCAGATCATTGCGAGGACCGAATGGACTTTTCGCTATCGCCGAAAACCGAAGAGCTGCGCAAGCGCGTCTCCGCCTTTATGGACCAACACGTCTATCCTGCCGAAAAGCAGGTCCAGGACGAGATGGGCGAGGACGGCCACGAGGAACCCCAAGTCCTCAAGGACATCCGCAAGCGCGCCAAATCCGAGGGGCTCTGGAACCTCTTTCTGCCCGATCCCAAGCATGGCGCCGGGCTGACCAATCATGAATACGCGCCGCTCTGCGAGCTGATGGGCCGCAGCACGATCGGCGCGCGCTCCTTCAACTGCCAGGCGCCCGACACCGGCAACATGGAAATCCTTGCCGAGTACGGCTCGCAGGAGCAGAAGGATCGCTGGCTGCAGAAGTGCCTCGATGGCGAGGTCCGCACCTGCTTCTCGATGACGGAGCCCGACACTCCGGGCTCCGACCCGACGCAGCTCAAAACGCGGGCGGTCCGCCAGGGTGACTACTACGTAATCAACGGACACAAGTGGTTTACGTCGGGGGCGATCGGATCGGCCTTCGCAATCGCGATGGTCGTGACCGATCCCGACGCCGAGCCGCATCGGCGCGCCAGCCAGATCATCGTCCCGACCGATACTCCCGGCTTCAATATCGTCCGCCCGGTGCCCGTGATGGGCCATACCGGCGGCGGCGGCCATTGCGAGGTCCTCTACAAGGACTGCAAGGTGCCGATCACGAATATCCTTGGACGCGAGGGCGACGGCTTTGCGATTTCGCAGGCGCGCCTCGGCCCCGGTCGAATCCATCATTGCATGCGCACGATCGGAATCGCCGAGCGCGCGGTCGAGCTGATGTGCAAGCGCGCCCTCAATCGCTGGACGCACGGCAGCCTGCTCGCGGACAAGGCCAATATCCAGCAGTGGATCGCCGACTCGCGGATCGAGATCGATTCCTGCCGCCTGATGGTAATGAACGCGGCGTGGAAGATGGACACCCAGGGCAAGAAGGCCGCGGCCAACGAAATCTCCATGATCAAGGTGCAGTGCGCGAACATGGTGATGATCGTACTCGACCGCGCGATCCAGCTTTACGGCGCGGCCGGAGTGAGCGACGATTTCCCGCTCGCGCGCTTCTGGCGCAACAGCCGCGCGCTCAGAATCGCCGACGGTCCCGACGAAGTGCATCGCCAGACCATCGCGCGCCGCGAACTGCGCAAATGGAAGTGAGCTAGTCCAACTCGAATCCAAACGCCCGCGTCGATTCGGCGCGGGCGTTTTTCATTCCCGGCTCTCGCAAATCTGACGCATCGAAATATAATCACCGCCATGGCTGACGAAGCGATCGATCTATCCGCAGAATTCGGCGATATCCGCAAAGAAGAGCAGCTCGACTGGACCAAGCTCCAGGCCTTCCTGCGCGACAAGCTGCCGGGCGCGGACAAGCCGCTCGAAGTGAAACAGTTCCGCGGCGGCTCCTCGAACCTGACCTACCTGATGCGCTTCGGCGATCAGGAATGGGTCGTGCGTCGTCCTCCGTTCGGACCGTTGCCTGTGGGCGGCCACGACATGGCGCGCGAATATAAGGTGCTGTCGCAGTTGTGGAAGGTCTTCAAACCGGCGCCGCGCGCGATGGTCTTTAGCGACGATATTTCGATCATCGGCGCGCCGTTCTTCGTCATGGAACGGCGCCACGGCCTCGTCATCAAGCAGCGTCAGCCCCTGCCGCCCGAGATGCCGACCGATCCGGCGTCGCTGCGCCGCCTGTCAGAAGGATTCATCGATGCGGCCGCCGATCTTCACAGTGTCGATTACAAGGCGATCGGCCTCGAGACGCTCGGCCGGCCCGAGGGCTTCCTAAATCGCCAGACCAGCGGATGGATGAAGCGCTGGGAGGCGGCCAAGACCCGCGAAGTGCCGCTGATGGAAAAGCTCGGCGCGTGGTTCCTCGAGCATACGCCGCCGGCGCAGCCGCCCGCGATCATTCACAACGATTTCTACCTCCACAACATAATGGTCGATGCGAAGGACCCGGGGATCATCACGGGCGTGTTCGACTGGGAGATGTCGACGCTCGGCGACCCGCTGGTCGATATCGGAATCGCGCTCAACTACTGGCGCGACAAAACCGATCCCGACGAACTGTTGCTGACCTCACAGGGCGAAGTGCCGACGCTGCGGCCGGGATTTCTGAGCCGCGAGCAACTGATCGAGCGCTACGGCAAACGCACCGGTCGCGACATGAGCAATATCGGCTACTACTGGGCCTGGGCGCACTGGAAGACGGCCACGGTCGTCGAGCAGATCTACGTGCGCTACGTGCGCGGCCAGACCACCGATCCGCGCTTCGCGCAGATGGGCGGCTTCGCCCCGGGCCTCGCGCACGCTGCCGCGCTCGTCGCTCGCCGCGAGGGCTTCAAAGAGTAGCGCCCGCCCTCCAATTGGCCTCCCCTTTAGTAGCGGCGTGTCGCCGTATCGCGATTCTTCGCCCGTTGAGTTCTCCCCGTAAATTCTCCATATCGCAATTCGCTAGAATTTATGGTGAATAGAAGCAGAATGCGCTCGTCAAAATTCTGAGTTCGATTCCATTGCGAGATCTGCGGATCGCAGATTGGGGCTATCTCCTAAATTCGCCCAAAAGCGAATTAAAGTCGAAGAAAAGAAAGGATCAATGCTATGAGTCTAAGTCCTCAACTCGAGTCGCACCGCTCTGAACCGCGGATGCGTAGATGGAGCATCCGGACGGCGATCGCATTCCTGACGATCGGCGGCGCGATTCTGCCGCTCTCAGTGAAAGGGCATGACTTCGTTTCGCAGGCGCAGGCTGCCCCCTTGGCGGCGACGATCGAAGCATTGCGTCCAATCAAGGGCGCGTCGTATGACCCGACCCCGTCGGACGATCCGCTGGGGGACAATGGCGGAGTCAACGGCGGACCAGCGGCGAATCGCTCTTTCGTTTACGAGGACTCCGATTTTTTCAATAACGATTTCAAGGCGCTGTGGGGCGACGACGGCGTCTCGGGAGCGCGCAATGACCTTCAAACGATGAAGGCTGCGGGCGTCAACTTCCTGCATCTCTACAACTGGAACCCGGCTCGCAACCATGACAGCTTTCTGAACGCTGCGGCAGCGGCGGGCATCAAGGTGATGGTTCCGATTTCGAACTTCACCGCATCGCTGACGGACGCTTCCTGCTGCGGAATCGATCCGGCCAAAGCGGGTTACAATCCTGCGTTCAACAACATCAAGGCCATCTTCAACCAGATCTATCCCGGATGCTCATCGACACCGCACACGGGCGCGGCGGTCTGGGGCATCATGAATGAGTTCGACTTCGAGCGCGCCGGAACCGAGAAGGTAACGTTCATTATCCAGTCGCTGCTCAAGCTCGAGAACGACTGCAACATCCCGGCGGCCAACCGTCTGCCAATAGCGGTGCCGGTTTCATTCGCGGTCCGCGACAGTATCAACTATCGCGCCGACAACGCTCCGCAGCCGCCCGAATTCGCTGCGGCCGAAGCGGTCTATCATCAGTCGCATCCGGGACAGCGTCCTCCGGGCGGAGTGCTGCCGCTGATCGCCCTGTCGACCGCGTTCCAGAACGCGCCGACGTCATATAGGCGCGGCGGCGAAGCGGCCGTCGTCCTTCCCGCCTTCCCTTCTGACTTCTGGACAACGCGATTCGTCGCGGTAATCAACCCGTTCGAGGACGGAAAAGTCATCAATACCTTCCTCAGCGACACGACCGCCGGATACCAGTCGGGATTCCCGGGCACGACGGCATGGAACAGCGTGCCGCCGCTCTTCTTCGGCGAGTACGGCGTCAACCGCGACGCGAGCCGGCTCGAAGCCGCCCAGGCAACCTTCGTGGCGCGGCAGATGAACTGCGTCTTCCCGCTCGCCCTGAATCCTTCCCCGCTGCCGAACAACTATTTCCTCGGCATCAATGCCTTTGAATTCAGCCCGGTGTGTAAGAACAAGTTCTGGGACATCTTTGGATTCACCGGCAATGGCAGCACCGCCGACCCGCTCCAGGGCCCGGGATGCAGGAGCATCGCCGAGGCGTTGAACGCGACCTGCACGAATCCCGCAGTCACTCAATGCGCGAACGCGACACCGCAGCCTTCGACCTTCACAATGCACCAAACCTCGCAGGGCTTCGGCTATCGCGTCGATAAGCTGATTCCGTTCCAGGAATGGACGAGTTTCGAGAACGGATTCCAGGCGACATCAGTTCAGTGTCCGTAGCGGTGACTCTGAGTTGACCGAAAGCGACGGCATCAACTGTTACAAGCAATCGAAGGAATGTTCGCTATGAAGCTGAATTCAATCTCAATCATACGGTGGCAAAACTCCTGGCTTGGTGCGCTGACGATCGCGGCAGCTCTGCTGGTGGCTGGTTCGGGTTCGGCGCGCGCGGGATTGCTCACTCTGCCTGCTCCGAAGATTGCCGCTCCGAATATCGCCGGCACGTGGACGCTCACCTGCGAGCTGCCTGCGCGTGACTGTTCCAAGATCTCCGTGACGGTCGATTCCTCCGGCGCGTTGCTAGATGCGGAAGTACCTGGTTTCAGCGGTCTGATCGAGGGCGGTGCATCCGTCGGGAGCGGCAAATTCGGTCAGCAGCTCGAGATCGACATCCTCGACACCTACACCTTCGAGGGCGTGATGGTCGGCGACAGCCTCGCGCAAGGTAACCTGACGATCGAGGACATCGAAAACGGTGAGGAAGTAATTCCGGTATTGGCGATCAAACTCAAGTAAGAAGTATTGCTGGACGACAAGCGGAACGAACCGCAGCGTGCTCCTCGGAGCCGCGCGGTTTCGTTTTCTGGATCACTCTCGCGCGTCTCGGCTCGTTGTGATGGCTTTGTCGCAGGTTATCTCAGCTGCTTTGCCGCCGGGTTCCAGTCGAAACTGGCGCGCGCATCGAAGTTCCTCACCGATCGGTATGGCTCGCACCTTTTGAGCGTGGATATCCGCTATAACAAGCGAGCGACTCCCGTTTGAACCGAAGAGTTCGGGTGAACATCCGCAGTCAGTTCAAGATATCCAATCGCGAGCGGAATCGTCGACGTGAATCACGTGCCGAACACTGCCTGGTATGTTTGTAAGCGCTTCACTCAGGAAGCTGGGTACCAGGTAGATGTCTTTGAGGGTCTTCGTCCGGTGCCAGGCCACCTCGAATCGCGAACCGTCGGCCTCGTCAGCGTAGAAGGTCATCGAGAGGTCCGAATGAACCTCGGCAGGTATTGCGACGCTGAAATAGAGGGCCAATTCATGTTGGTACGTTTGTCCGGCGCGGAAGAAATTCTCGTTTATCCAGATTAGTCGCTCCACGCTGGCCGTGACGTTCAACTCCTCTGCGATTTCTCGCGCAAGAGCTTTTTCCGCAGGCTCGCCGATTTCGACCCGGCCGCCTGGCACGAACCAATAATCCTCGGCGAGGTTGCGCATCAGAAGCACGTGGTCGTCGCGAATAATGATCGCGCCGACCCGATACGTAAAACCGGCCCCGCCAGAACTAAATGTCACCATCGTTCGATCTGACATTGCGCGCACCTTCTGGCGTGTCGCGTACCTATCAATGTTCGCCAGAGACGGGACGCGCCGACAGCTCCTCGACCAGCGACTTGGCTTGCTTCAAGTCGCCGGTGTCAAAGCCCTCGGTGAACCATCCATAGGTATCCGCGAGCGTCCGGCATGCCTCGTCGCGACGCCCCTGCTTGTCGAGCAGCAACGCGAGTTCTGTCGCCACGCGCAGCTCATCCGACTTGCTGTTGCGGATCCTCGCCGCCTCTATCGCCTTGTGATAGCTCGCCTCGGCTTCGTCGTAGGCTCCGGCCCGGAAAGACAGCCTGCCGCGCAGGCGATAGTAGTAAGAGTCGGCCATGTTAAGTTCGACCTTAGCGCGGAGCGCATGCCACTGGTCTAGTAACGCGAGAGCGCGATGCGGCTCGCCGATATGTGAGTAACAGTCGGCGATGCTCAGCAAGGATCGATAGTGAACCATCTCGGCCGCAGGCCCAGTGAATCGCTGTAAGTCTTCCTCCATCAGATCGATGGCCTCTCTCAGCTGCCCTTGCAACATTAGAGCCCATCCGACCATTCTTCGTCCCACCGACAGCCAGAATGGATAACCCTTCTCCTCGCACATCGCCACGACCGCGCGCGCCAACTCTCCGCCCTTGGCGGCTTCCCGGCGCGCACAGTGAGCCTCGCCGTTAAACACCATCGCCATCACCATGCTGAACGGGTCGGAGGCGGCATCAACGGCCGCCATCGCCTCCTTCGCCCGCTTCAGCGCTTGGTCTGGATAGCCCAGCTCCAACAGCACCCCGCCCAAAGTGGTGAGACAGATTACGGTGGGGTCCGGGCCAAAGTGATAACTCCCAGCCCGTGATCCGGATGCGTTCTTCACGGCGGCGGCTTGTTCCAGATGGCGGCGAGCGGCCGGCAAGTCCCCGGCGTAATGAAGCGCCGCTCCCATCGCGGTATGAGAGGAGCTGATCGATTCCGGATCCTTCAATTGCTCGGCGACGGCCATCATGTCCTGAGAGATTTCCACGGCCTGGTTCACGTGACCGCGAGTGAAATGAAAGCCCCACAGGCCGTTTAACACTGCGAACTGAAAGATCGTCTCCTTGAGTTCTCGCGCCAGAACCGATGCGCGCCTGAAAGCGCTCTCGACTTCATCGGAGTCGAAGCCTTCGGCCGCCATCAGCGAGAGGCCCAGCGTTACGCGCAGTTGCAGCTCATCGCGATCGCGCTGCTCGCTCTGCGGCAAGCCGGCAAGGATTTCCAGTCCGTTGTTGACGTAGGAAATCGCCTCGGTGTAGCTCGAGCGCTCCGCGGCCTGCTGAGCGGCAAGGCGCAGATATTCGATCGCCTTGGCGGGCTTGGCGGCGCGGCTGTAATGGCGCGCCAACTCACCAAAGTGATCGCCGAGTCGGCCGGCGAATTGTTCTTCCATCGCGCGCCCGATCCGCTCGTGCATCGCCTTGCGCCGCTCGGTCAGCATCGAGTTGTAGGCAACTTCCAGCGTGAGCGCGTGCTTGAAGGTGTACTCGACTTCGGGGAAGGCCGATTGCTCGTAGATGAATTCCGCAAGCTGGAGGTTGGAGAGCGATCTTTGCAATTGTTCGTCCGGCCCGGGCGCGACGCGCATGACCAGGCCGAGCGGAAACTCTTTGCCGATCACGGCCAGGGTCTGGAGCAGCTCCTTGTCGCCGGCCACCAGACGATCGATTCGCGAGGCCAGAATTCCCTGCACCGTCGCCGGGATTTTGATCTCGGCGACCGTCATAGCCGCCGTCACGCCGCCGCCGTCGCGCACAAGCGCGCCCTGGTCGTACAGCGCCTGCACCATCTCTTCCATGAAGAATGGATTGCCCTGGGTCTTCTCGATGATAAACCGCTTGAGCGCTTGGAGTCCGTCGCGGGTCGTGGCGCCGTCTTTAGCCGACGCCTGCTCGCCGAACAGCGCGCCGAGCATCTCTTCGGCGCTGTCCTTTCCCAGCGGATCGAGCCGCAACTGAGTATAGTAACTTCTCGCGCCCCAATCGTGCCGGTACTCGGGACGATAGTTGACCAGCAGCAGCACTCGCGCGTTCGCGATGCCATCGGCCAGCAGGTCGAGGAACTCCTGCGTCTCGTTATCGACCCAATGAAGGTCCTCGAAAACTATCAGCAAAGGCTGGTTGAGACTCTCGCGCGAAAGCATCCGCTTGAGCGCATCGAAGGTGCGTTTGCGCAGCAGTTGAGGATCGACTCCGTTGAGGACCGGCGACTCCGCCCCTTCGCCGATTCCCAGCATCGAAAACAAATAGGGCAGACTGTCCTCGAGAGCGCGGTCCAGCGCGAGGACCTTGCCGGTTACCTTCTCGCGCCGCTTACGCTCGTCGTCGAGAGGAGTGATCTCGAAATAATTTCTCAGCAAATCGATAAGCGGCTGGCAGGCGAGCGCCTTGCCGTGCGAGACCGAGAAAGCCTCCAGCGTCAGGCATCCGCTTCGCGCGATCGCCTTGAACTCGTAAAAGAGCCGCGACTTGCCCACTCCGGCCTCGCCAATCGCAGCGACGATTTGACCGCGCCCGCCCCGCGCCAGCTCCAGCGCGCGCTTGATGGCTTCCATCTCGGAGTGCCGGCCCACGAACTTGGTCAGCCCGCGCCCGAGCGAGCGCTGCAACCGGGTTCGAAGTGGCCCCAAACCGGTGACTTCATGGACATTCACGTGCTCGCTGACGCCCTTCATTTTGGTCGGACCCAGCGACTTCAGCTCGAAATATCCCTCCACCAATTTGCGTGTCTGCTCGCTCGCGACGATCGACCCGGTTCGCGCGATGCTCTGGAGGCGCGCCGCTAGATTGGTGGTGTGACCGATGGGCGTGTACTCGATTTGGCCCTCGCCAGTCTGGATCGGCCGCACCACGACTTCACCCGTGTTGACGCCAATGCGAATCTCCACCGGAGCACGGCCTTCAGCTTGCAGCCTGGCGCCATAGCGCCGTAGCTCCTCCTGCATGCGAATCGCTGAATACAGCGCGCGCTGAGGATGGTCCTCGTGAGCGACTGGCGCACCGAACAACGCGAAGATACCGTCGCCGGTCGATTGCACCACGTAGCCGTCATACTGCCGCGCCGCATCGATCATCAGCTTCAGGGCCGGATCGACAATCGCTCGAGCTTCCTCAGGATCGAGGTCCTGCTCCAGCTCGGTCGAGCCCTTGATGTCGGCGAACAACGCCGTGACCGTCTTGCGCTCGCCCTCGGGAATTTCGCCGATCGTCGCTTCCGGGCGAACCCGCAGCGCCGTCCTGGGAGTCTCCGCACGCGCCGCTGACGATGGAAGGCGGGCCGCCGGCGCGTTGGAAAGCGCGCACCCGCAGCCGCCGCAGAACTTCTCGCCGGGCTCGTTCGATGCGCCGCACGCGGCGCACGGCGCGGCGAGCGCGGCCCCGCATTCCGCGCAGAAGCGGCGCCCGGCGCGGTTGTCGTGATTGCAGGACGCGCAACGCATGGTGTCAGTTGTCTTGTTGATGATTAACACACCTGGCGCGCACTCCCGAAACGCGGCATTGTTCCGATAACGACACCAAGAGCCTCGATTGGCGAGGCTCAGGTTGGAAATCTCGACGAGTCTACATCCGGCCCAGTTTCGTTGAGGGCAGTTGTTTGTCCTCACCGATCGGTATGGCTGGCCCCTTTTCGAGGCTTGCCAAGTAGGCTATTGAAACTTGATACGGGTTAACTCCCCGACGTGGAGGTTCTTCTTTTGCACGCGATTAACTACGAAGCTCCATCTACGATCGACCAGGCGGTCGGTCTGCTGAAGGCGCATGGCGAGAAGGCGCGGCCGTTCTGCGGCGGCACTGATCTCATCATCCAGATGCGCGCCGGAGTGCGGACGCCCGACTACGTGGTCGATCTCAAGAACATCAAGGAGATGCGCAACATCTCGTTCGATGCAAAGACCGGCCTGCGGCTTGGCGCGGCCGCTTCGTGTATCGAGATTCACGAGAGCGAAGTGATGCGCCGCAACTATCCCGGTCTGACCGAGGCGGCGCATCTGATTGGCTCGCTGCAGATTCAGAATCGCGCATCGGTCGGCGGCAACCTGTGCAACGGATCGCCCGCTGCGGATTCGACGCCGGCGCTAATCGCGATCGGTGCGCGAGCGCGCCTGGTCGGGCCTAACGGCGAGCGCGAGGTTCCGGTCGAGCAGTTCGTGCTGTCGCCCGGCCGCACCGTGATTCAGCCCGGCGAACTGCTCGTCGAGTTGCTTGCGGCCGCACCTGCGCCCCATACCTCCGATGCCTATTTGCGGCTGATCCCGCGCAACGAAATGGATATCGCGATCGTCGGCGTCGGCTCGTCGGTGACACTTGATGGCGACAAAGTGACTGCGGCCCGAATCGGACTCGGCGCCGTCGCGGCGACTCCTCTACTTGGCGCAAAAGCCGCCGAATCTCTAATCGGTAAAAAGCTCGACGATGCCGCCCTCGATACCGCCGCGCGGCTCGCCAGCGAACAGGCGGCGCCTATCGACGACATGCGCGGTACGGTGGAGTATCGCAAGCACATCACGGGAGTTCTGACCCGGCGCACTTTGCTGATCGCTGCGGAGCGCGCACGCAAAAAGTAATTCAACTTACATAAAATCCCAGAGGCTAAGGGACAGCGGACATGTCCAAGAAGACACTGGTCGAAGCAACAATTAACGGCGAAACCGTCGAATTTCTCTGCGAGCCGCGCCAGAGCATGCTCGAATGCCTGCGCGACGTGCTGGAATTGACGGGCGCCAAGGAAGGATGCCTGACCGGAGACTGCGGCGCCTGCAGCATCAACGTCAACGGGCGCGTCGTGTGCTCGTGCTTGATGTTCGGCCCGGAGGCCCAAGGCAAAACGATTACCACCGTCGAGGGGCTCGCCGAAGGCAACCGGCTGCATACGCTGCAGCAGAAGTTCCTCGAGCATGCGAGCCTGCAATGCGGAATCTGCACGCCCGGCTTCCTGATGGCGGCCAAGGGCCTGCTCGATCGCAACCCAAATCCGACTGAACCCGAGATTCGTTACGCACTGGCCGGCAATCTTTGCCGATGCACGGGTTACGACAAGATTGTCCGTGCAGTACAAGATGCGGCGCAGACGCTGCGTTCGTCGAACGAGGGCAAGGCCGCCGCGCGCTAAGGCGCGCCCACGGATTCAACCGTTTAGCCACGAGGTCTCGTCATGGAAGGAACCAACGGTCAGGGCAAAAAATTTAAGGTCATCGGCACTCGTCCGATTCGCCACGACGGCGTCGATAAAGTCACCGGCCGCGCACGCTACGGCGCCGACTACGCGTTCCCCGGGATGCTGCACGGCAAAGTGCTGCGCAGCCCACATCCCCACGCGATTATCAAATCGATAAATTTCGAGAAGGCACTCAAGCTGCCCGGCGTGAAGGCCATCGTCACGTCAGCCGATCTGCCCGAAGCCGAGAGCAAGATCGAGCAGGCCGGCGAGATGGCGATCAATCCGCACTACCTCTCGATGAACATCCTGGCGCGCGGCAAGGTCCTGTACGACGGCCATGCGATCGCGGCCGTGGCGGCGACGAGCCCGCATATCGCGGAAGAAGCGCTCAAGTTGATCGAGGTCCAGTACGAAATCTTGCCGCCCGCGATGACGGTCGATGTTGCGATGAAGCCGGGCGCGCCAATCCTGCTCAGCGATCTGCGCAACAAAGAGGAAGGTGACAAGCAGACCAACGTCGCGCAGCACTACCAATTCAAGCGCGGCGACCTCGAAGCCGGGTTCAAGTCGGCGGATTTCATCATCGAGCGCGAATTCAACACCGCGATGGTCCATCAGGGCTACATCGAGCCGCACAACGCCGTCGGGATGTACAACAACGACGGGCAGGCCACGATTTACTGCTCGACGCAGGGCCCATTCGATGTCCGCTCGCTGAGCGCGCAGGTGCTGGGCATGCCGGTCGGCAAGATCAAAGTCGTTCCGGCGGAAATCGGTGGCGGCTTCGGCGGCAAGACGACGATCTATCTAGAGCCGCTCTCGGTTCTGCTTTCCAAGAAAACCGGGCATCCGGTGAAGCTCACGATGTCGCGCTCGGAAGTACTGCGCGCCTCGGGACCGACCTCAGGCTCGAAGATCAAAGTGAAGATGGGCGCGACCAAGGACGGCAAGCTGGTCGCGGCGCAAATCTGGATGGCCTACGAGGCCGGCGCCTTTCCGGGCTCGCCGGTCGGCGCCGGTGCGATGTGTATCATCGCGCCATACGCTATCGAGCATTTCGTAATCGACGCCTACGACGTGGTCGTGAACCGCCCCAAGACGGCGGCCTATCGAGCGCCTGGTGCGACCAACGCCGCGATGGCGTCGGAGACGGTGGTCGATGAGCTCGCGGAGAAATGCGGCCTCGATCCGCTCGATTTCCGAATCAAGAATGCCGTCAAGGAAGGCCTGGCGCAGATCGTTGGACCCCCTTTCAAGGCGATTGGTTTCATCGAGACCTGCGAGGCGATCAAGAACAGCCCGCACTACAAATCGAAGCTGACCGGCCCCTATCGCGGCCGCGGCGTCGCCTCGGGCTTCTGGTTCAACGCCGGAATGCAGTCCTCGGCGACGGTCAATATTCACACCGACGGCACTGCGAGCGTCGTGACCGGCTCGCCTGATATCGGCGGCTCGCGCGCGTCGATGGCGATGATTACCGCGGAAGTCCTGGGACTGTCAGTCAGCGATGTGCGCCCGGTCGTCACCGATACGGACTCAATCGGTCACACCGACGTGACCGGCGGCAGCCGCGTAACGTTCGCCACCGGAACGGCCGTGTACGAGGCCGCGCAAGACGCGATACGGCAGCTCAAGGAACGCGCCGCCAAAGTGCTCGAGAAGAAGACCGAGGAAGTCGAATTCGTCGATGGCTCCTTCCGCGCGATCGGCAACGGCGTTCCGCCGCTCAGCCTGAAGCAGCTCGCGTCCAAGCTCGCGCGCACCGGCGGACCGATCACCGGTCGCGCCAGCGTCAATGCGCGCGGCGTCGGACCGGGATTCGCTACCACCTGCGTCGATGTCGAAGTCGATCCTGATACCGGCAAGGTCCAGATCCTCCGTGCCACCATCGCCCAGGATGCCGGCAAGGCGATTCATCCGAGCTATGTCGAGGGCCAGATGCAAGGTGGCACCGCGCAGGGCATCGGCTGGGGCCTCAACGAGGAATACTTCTACGACGACAAGGGTATCCTCCGTAACATCGGGTTACTCGACTACCGAATGCCGACCTGCCTCGACCTGCCGATGATCGAGACGGCAATCGTCGAGGTGCCAAACCCGGGGCATCCGCTGGGAGTTCGTGGTGTCGGCGAAGTTTCGATTGTGCCGCCGCCGGCCGCGCTCGCCAACGCGATCTATCGGGCCATTGGCGTCCGCATGGATACGCTGCCGATGTCGCCGCCGCGCATCCTCAAGGCAATCCTGAAAAATCGCGCCTCAACCCAATCCGCCGCTGCGGATTAACTTGACAAAATGTAGAGAAAGGGCCGGGCTGACCCGGCCCTTTTCGTTTCAATGGCAAGCGTCGTAATTCCTTCGCTGCTGCGCAAATACACGGGCGGTGTCGATCGCGCCGAGATCGCCGGAAGCTCACTGCGCGAGTTGATTCGTAATCTCGACGCGAAGTTTCCCGGCCTTGGTGAGCAGCTTACCCTGGACGGCGACCTGCGCCCTTCGATTGCGGTCTCTGTAGACGGGGAGATAGCAACGGGCGGGGTTCTGGAGAAAATCGGCCCGTCGAGCGAGGTTCACTTCCTGCCCGCAATCGGCGGCGGTTCATCCTGATAGGCGCGCTATCCTACCAATTTGTTGGTCCGTCGCTCGGTAACAATCATTAGTTTCGGTGGGTTCTTAGATGACAAAATTAAACGCACGGTCGATTTTTTTTAGCATCTGAAATTGTTGCAACGCGCTTAAACTTGCGTACAATACTCTTGCTGGCCGGGGTTTGCCCCCCTTTTCCCGGTTGGCGCAGGGCCGGGCGGAGTTATCCGTCTGGCCCTAATTTTTTGTCCCTTGGCGCATCTTGGGGAATTCTTAACACTTACTGACCAAACCCCAATTGCCGGTCGGCAAAAAGACTACGGGGCGTGCCTGCGATCGTTACGGCATGCCCCGTTAGCGTTGCGATTCGAAAGGCGTGGGCGCTTGCGCCTAGCTCATGAAGACTTCGCGGACGTGATTTACGTCGTTATATTCGCGGGCTTGTTCGATCTTGTCGCCGGCGAAACGAAAATAGAAGTGATACCGGTTCGCGTACTTCTTGCCGTTGCCCGCCGTCGTGTCCGATTCGCACTGGATCGCGACATGCGACCCCTCGGCGATCACGGTGTGGAACTTCAGATTCAGGCCCTTGGGAAACATCGCCTTCAACGTGGCCGGCATCGTTTTGAGGAAGGCCTCTTTGCCCCGCATCGGCGCAATGCCCGGCAGCCGGCCCATCATCTCGAATTCAAAATTGTCAGCGAGAATTTTTTCGTAGAGCTTGGGATCGGGATTCTCGAAGCTCTTCAGAAACGAAAGCGCGGTTTCTTTTTGCGTCTCAAGACTCATGATCAGCACCCTCCCGCTCGCGCTAGCACGAACGGCGATTCAATTGTGTCGTTACTCGGATCAGGCTGCCGCGCGGCGTAATACGAGAACCGAGCACTGCGCCAGGCGCACGAGCTTTTCCGCCACGCTGCCGATCATCACGCGCGCCGCTCCGGTCCGGCCCCGCGTCGAGAGCAGTATCAGGTCGATTTGGTTCTCTTCCGCATATTGGACGAGCTGGTCGACCGGCGCGCCCTTCAACACCGCGGTTGAGACCTTGGCCGAATTGCCGAATTCGTCCTTCTTGATGCGAGCGAGCTCTTCTTCAGCCTGCTGCGTCATCGCCGCTTCGCGGGTGAGCTCAAAGCTCTGGTCGCCGCTGGTCGCAAGCGGGAGCGGGATGAAATGGAAGTGCGGCACGACGACGTGAACGAGATGGATCTCGGCGCCGACGTCGGCGGCTAGTTCCCTGGCGCCGCGCATGGCGTCCATTGAGAACTCGGAGAAGTCTACCGGGGCAAGAATCTTCTTGACGTTTTGAATCATGGAAAACCTCCGAACCAAGTGCAATTATCATGCACCTCGCCGCCGCTGCAAACGAGTCCGGGACTGTGCAATTATCCCGACGCATCGGAATCTATACCGGCGCTGAACGCGCCCGCACGAGGCTTGGCTTATGAAAGGCACGGTTTTTCACGGACCGCATGACGTCCGCGTCGAGAAGGTCAAGGACGCGGAGCTAAAAGCTTCGACCGACGCGATTGTACGTATCACACGGGCGGCTATATGCGGCTCGGATTTGCATTTCTACCACGGCGGATTCCCGATTGAGCCCGGCTTCGTGCTCGGTCACGAGGGCGTTGGCGTCGTCGAGGAAGTTGGCAAAGGCGTCGCGCATCTGCGCAAAGGCCAGCGCGTCGTCGTATCGGGCCTGGTCGCCTGCGGCGGATGCTTCTTCTGCCGCCGCGGCCAGCCCTCGCAATGCGCAGAAAGCGGCGGCGCCGTCTTCGGCTACGGCAAGAACTCGGCGCGCAACCTCGGATGGCTCGGCGGCGAGCAAGCCGAGGCCGTCAACGTGCCGCTGGCCGACTACACCTGCTACCCGATCCCCAACGGAATCGACGATGAAGCGGCAGTCTTCCTGGCGGATATTCTGCCAACGAGCTACTTCGGTGCGCTCAACGG
>DATJMX010000008.1 GCA_035508495.1 Candidatus Binataceae bacterium | reverse complement strand
GTCGACGAAACTCATAGACAATCAATCGCGCGTGAAGCCGCCCGGGCCGGGCGAGCTGTGCTGGATCGACGTGCAGCAATACCAGGCCGAGGAGTTACACGCGGTCGGCGATGCGATGGGATTCCATCAGCTCGCGATCGCGGACTGCCAGCATGAGATTGAGCGCGCCAAGCTCGACGACTACGAGAAATACCTGTTCATCGTGATGCATTCGATGAGCATGAGCGTCAACGGCAGGCGCGGGGTTCACAGCACGGCACTCGATTCGTTCCTCGGGGAAAATTACCTCGTGACGGTGCATAGCGAGCCGCTGCCGGCGATCGACGCGCTCATCAAACGCGCCGCCACCGACCTGACCTGCTGTGCGCGTGGCGCCGACTATCTTTTCTACCTGATCGTCGATGCCCTGGTTGACGAGGCCTTTCCGATCGTCGACAAGCTTTCGGATCAAATCGAAGAGGTCGAGAGCGCGATCTTAAGGCGCAGCGAGCCGAGTCAGCTTGCGCAACTGATGCGGCTCAAGCGGCTTTTGATCTCGATGCGGCGCGTGCTGTCGCCCGAGCGCGACGTGCTCGCGATGATGATTAGGCGCGGCGATCCGCGAGTGCAGGATCGGACCGCGATTTATTTTCGCGATGTGTACGATCACGTGGTGCGCGCCTACGAGCAGATCGACGTCGAGCGCGACCTGCTCGGCAATGCGATGGACGCGTACATGTCGATGAACGCGAATCGCAGCAACGTGATCATGAAACAGCTCACGCTGCTGGCCTCGATTTTCCTGCCGCTGACGTTTCTGACGGGCTTCTTCGGGCAGAACTTCAGCGCGCTGCCCTTCGACTCCCGCTCGCTGTTTTATATTGAGATCGCGGCCTGCGTGGCGTTGCCGGTCACGATGGTCTACTGGTTCCGCCGCAGCGGCTGGTGGTAGTCATTCAGTGGCTTTTTGATTGCAAATATGTGACAATCCGTCATAATTGGCCGAGGTCGCTTGTTTCCGGTTTCGGGGGGGCCGGCTATGCGTCGCTCGATCGGCGGTGTGCTGCTGCTCGTGACATTTTTTGTCGCCGGGCGTGTGAGCCGGGAGGAGGTGGCCGACGGTCAAGCGCAGTTGCAGCAGCGGCATTTAGACGCGGCTGAGCGCGACTTTCGCAACGCACTTCTTGACGACCGCGGCGCCAAATTTTCTTACGAGAGCGGCCATACGACCGCGGACAGGGCCGCATTAGAGGGTTTGAAGCAGGTTCACATCGAGCGGAACCTCGCGAAGCTGACCGCGGAGATCCAATCCGATCCTTCATCTGATGAATACGAGGAACGAGCTTCCTTCTACGCCGAACAGAAGCAGCGGCAGAAGCAGATCGCCGATCTCAAAGAGGCGATCCGGCTCGATCCGTCGGACAAGAGTGCTTACCAGCACCTGGCCTCCGCCTATCTCCAAGAAGGCGACCAGCAGGCGGCACTCGCGACACCGAAAGAAGATATTGCGCACGACCAGACCGATCCACTTATCTTCGACTCCTACGCGAAGATCCTCGCTACTTCGCCTTCGGCGAAAGTCCGTTGGGGTCACGAAGCTGTTTACTATGCAACTCGAGCCTGCGAGCTGTCCGGGTGGCATGACACGCGGGAGCTGGTCACGCTTGGTGAGGCCTACGCTGCGGATGGCAAATTCGATGAAGCCATCAAATGGGAGAGTGCTGCGGAAGACATCAGATGGCAGGAGGCTTCAGTGATCTTCGACCCAAGTGCGCATCCTCTCAAGGTCCCCGGGCCGAAGCTGACGCTCTATCGGCAACATAAGCCGTTCATCGCCGAGCCCGACTTTCCGTCGAATCTACGCTGACGCCGAGGCGTGCTTGCCGTCGCTACTCGACGGTGCGGGGGCGGTTTCATCCGCGAGCTGCACGAGCTGCTTGCCGACGTTGTCGCCGCGCAGCATGCCGATGAAGGCGGCCGGCGCGTTCTCGATTCCGGTGATCCTGGTTTCGCGAAACTTGATCCTGCCGGCCTTCAGCCACTGCACCATCTTGTTTTGGGCCGATTTCATCTTCTCGGCGAACTGTAGGACGAGAAAGCCTTCCATCCGCGCCTGGCGCTCGATGAGGAGGCCAGTCAGCCGCGGACCGGTGCCAGTCTCGGTCGCGTTGTATTGCGAGATTTGGCCGCACACGCTGATGCGCGCTTTGGTATTGATCAATGGCAGGACCGCGTCCGAGATCGTGCCGCCGACATTGTCGAAATAGATATCGATACCGCGCGGACATAGCTCGCGGAGCTTGCCGCCGATATCGGGGCTGGTCTTGTAATTGAAGGCCGCGTCGAAGCCGAGTTCGGTGGTCAGCCATTCAACCTTTTCGTCCGACCCGGCGATTCCGATGACACGGCATCCTTCGATCTTCGCGATCTGGCCGACGATCGCGCCGACTGCGCCGCCCGCACCCGAGACGACGAGAGTTTCTCCGGCGCGCGGGTGACAAATCTCGAGCAGGCCGAAGTAGGCCGTCATCCCGGGCATCCCGAGCACGCCGAGCCAGGTGGACACTGGCGCGAGCTCGGGATTTATCTTTTGGATACCGTCGGCGCCCGAGGCCGCGTACTCCTGCCATCCGAAGTATCCGCTGACGATCTCACCGACGCGGAAGCGGCGGGTATTGGATTTGATGATCCTGCCGATGCCCGCGCCGCCCATCACCTCGCCGATCTCAACCGGCGGCGCATAGGAGGGCCGATCGCTCATCCGCCCGCGCATGTACGGATCGACCGACAAGTAGATGACCTGGACCAGGAACTGGTCGGGACCGGGCGTGGGAATTTCGGTCTCTACGAGTTTGAAGTCGGATTCTTTGGGCTCACCGACAGGGCGAGCGGCGAGAGTGATCTGCCGATTGACGGTACTCATAGCGGGCGAATTTCCTTCCGGATGTGAGAAAAGACCGGGTTGCAGAGCGTCAGTGCCGCGTTGCCCCCATATTCTCCAAAAGGACGCGAGGACACAATCCACAAGGCCACGAGACTGCCAAGAGGTCGCTCAGAATTAACTCGACCCTAATGAGGAAGTAACAAATAAACCACGCCGCCGATCAGGACCAGGACGCCGGGATTGATGTGCCGCCAACTGAGGATTGCGTATACGGCGATGGCGATCGCGAGGGCTTCAGAGTTGATGCGCGTGTTGCCGAAGATCGCAAGCCGCGCGATCGCCCACGTTCCCGACAGCATCAGCCCGATCGCCACCGGCGCCATCCCGCGTTGCACCGACACGCGCCAAGGCGACTTCAGATGCTCCCACCATCGGTTGACGACCAGCGTCAGGATGCAATCCGGAACGAAGAAGCCGAGGCCTACCACCAACGCGCCCATCGCACCTGCGAGCCGATAGCCGATAACGAGCACCATCAGCATGTTGGGTCCCGGCGCGACTTGGCCGAGACTGTAGATATCGCGGAACTGCTTATCGGTCAGCCAGCCAAACGTATGCACCGTCATGTGCTGCATTTCGGGCAGGACTGCGGTGCCACCGCCCATGGCGAGAACGCCGAGCAGCGCGAACACCAGGAACAGATGGATAAGCCGCGTCATCGTTTCGCCTTAGTGCCGGTGCTTCTCGTGATGAGGTCCGCGATGGAAGGGCAGCGATTCGCCGAGGTGCGGCCGGCTCTCGTGGGGACGATACATCAGCACCGCGATCGGTCCGATGGTGAAGAGGACCAGCGGCAGTGACAACTTGAAGACGCTGACTGCAAGGAAGGTAACCGCAACGATCGCGACGTCAGGTAATTTGCCCACTTGACGCTTGCCGAGCTGAAGCGTGACCGAGAGCAGCAAACCGACCGCCGCCGCCGCGATTCCCGCCAGCATCCGCATCACGTAGGGATTCTGGCGATTGGATTCCCATACGATGCCGAGGATCATCACGGTGATCGCGCCCGGCAACAGCATCCCGAGCACGGCGAGCGCGGCGCCGGGAATCCCGCGCAGCTCGTCGCCGACGATCACCGACATGTTGACGGCATTCAGACCCGGCAAGGTCTCGCTGACTTCCATGCCGTCAAGGAACTGGTCGTCGGTCATCCAGCCCTCGCGGCGGACCAGATATTCGCGCAAATAAGCGACCGCGCCGCCGCCGAAGCTCAATCCTCCGGCCAGCAGGAAGATTTTCAAGATGGTGCCGAGCGAGGGCTTTTCAGCCTCGGGCGCGTCACTCCTGATGCTTGGCGCCTGAGGTTCCGTAGCCGTAGATGAGAGCGGTCTTGGTTGTTCCACGCTGCACCCAATCCGACGCCTGCGACTGCAGGCCGGTGTAGAAAAATTCCGACAATTCGCGCGACTTGTGATGGACCGAGTCGGGATTGGGGAATTTCAACTGGTAGCCGAACTCGGCGACGATCGGCTCGTTGGTCTGGCGAATACGCCACACCGCGACGTTCGCCTTGGCGGTATTGCCGTGACCGAAATCGAGCACGCCGGTCTCGACCATGTATTCCTCAATCGAAAGACCGTGCACCACGCCGAGCGCGGCCTTCGGATTCGCCCCGATTCCCCGCAGGGCAGGGAACGCGTCGGCGGTGGTCTCGAACTTCTGGGTCAGGATGATATTGGGCGTGTCCAACTCGCAGTTGTGCGAATAGATAAGGCGCATGCCCAGCGCGCCGTCCTTTGGCAGCAGGATCTCTTCCTTGAACTTGAGCGTGAACTGGCAGGGCAAAAGCGGGCGCGGATCGACGGCCTGGGCCTTGTCTTTGTCGGGATCGCGGAACTTGATCACGAGCTCGTGATTGGGCTCGGGAACGCCGTGCTTAAAGAAGGTGCGCTTTCGCAGGATGAATCCGGCGTTGTAGAGCTTGAAGTGCGGCGTATCGTAGAAGAGCACCTCGCGCACGTGCGGCTTGGTGTCCTCGTCCATGTGGCTCAACTTCACGTCGAGCGATTTGGCGGTATGATGCGCGATCTTCCAGAACTTGTGAAAGGCGTTCTGGTCGGGGAAGAGCTCGGGCTTCAGCAGCAGCTTGTATTCGCGGTACTGAATGAAGTCCGAAGGAACGATCGGCTGGTAAAACGTGTCCTTGACGTGATTGGTGTGCGTACTCATCAGTTATCCCTGCGCCCGCTGATTTTCGCGGAAGAAGTACGAAATCCTGCTCAACACCACCTGAATCCCCAGGCGCCGGACCCGGGTCATGCTACGGCCCGCGCCAATTCGACTATCAATATGATATTCGTCCGTCAATTCGACCGTCGAAAAACGCGAGAAACTGTGCGACAGCATAGCATGCGCGTTTAATTATTGGATGCCGTCAGGGGGTTGGAAGGTCAAGAATGAACAAAAATGCTGAACTGAGGGCGCGCATCGAGGCCGCGATACCGCGCGGGGTCAGTATCGCGATGCCGATTGTGGCGGCGCGCGCCGAAGGGGCGCAGCTTTTTGACGTGGAGGGGCGACGCTATATCGACTTCGCCGGCGGTATCTCGGTGCTCAATGTCGGACATCGCCATCCGCGGGTTATTGCGGCCGCGACCGAGCAGATGAATGCGCTGACCCATGCGTGCTTCCAGGTCACGCCGTATGAATCGTACATCCGGCTCGCGGAGCGGCTGAATCAGCTCGTGCCCGGCGATTTCCCCAAAAAGACGATCTTCCTGACCACCGGCGCCGAGGCGATCGAGAATGCGATCAAAATCGCGCGCTATGCTACCGGGCGCAGCGCGATCATCTCGTTCAGCGGCGGTTTTCATGGCCGCACGATGATGACGCTCGCAGCGACGGGCAAAGTTGCGCCGTACAAGCTGGGCTTCGGCCCGATGCCGCCGGAGGTTTTCCATGCGCCGTTTCCGGATGCGTATCGCGGCGGCGGCACCGCGGAGACCCTGCATGCGCTCGAGGCGATCTTCAAGTCGGACGTCGATCCCGCGCGCGTCGCGGCGATTCTAATCGAGCCGGTGCAAGGGGAGGGCGGCTTCAATGTCGCGCCGTTCGACTTCATGCGCGAGCTGCGGGCGCTATGCGATCGTCATGGAATCCTGCTGATCGCCGACGAGATCCAAACCGGCTTCGGCCGCACCGCCCGGATGTTCGCGGTCGAGCATTCGCAGATCGCGCCGGACCTGATGGCGATAGCGAAGAGCCTCGCGGGCGGCTTCCCGCTCGCTGGCGTGACGGGACGCGCGGACGTGATGGACAAGGTCGCGCCCGGCGGCCTCGGCGGGACGTATGCCGGCAACCCGATCGCATGCGCCGCGGCGCTCGCGGTGCTCGACGTGATGCGCGACGAAGACATCCTCGGCCGCGCCGAGAAGCTGGGCAAACAAGTGCGCCGCTCGCTCGACGAGATGAGCCAACGCCTCGATTGCATCGGCGACGTGCGCGGCTTAGGCGCGATGCTCGCGGTGGAACTGGTCAAGAATCGCAAGACCAAAGAACCCGCGCCGCAACTGGCGCAGGCCGCCGTCGCGCGCGCAGCATCGCGCGGTCTCGTGATAATTACCTGCGGCGTCTACGGCAACGTGATGCGCATCATGGTGCCGCTCAACGCCCCGCTCGAAACGGTCGACGAAGGCCTGAGCATCCTGGAGGCCTCGCTAACCGACGCCCTCGGCACAACTTGATTTCATAATTCTGAATCGGCGGCCAACGACCATAGTGACAAACAGTGCACACGAAGGTGACTAAGAACAGTGGGGCGCCCACCTACTAGCTTTTGAATTACTGAAAAGAAAAGGACCGTCATCCCGAGCGGAGTCGAGGGATCTTGGAGGCCTCCAAAGGGGCCGGTGCCAGACATCGCGCGAGGCGCCTTCCTTACTAAGCTGCCCTATCCCGGCCAACTCACCGCTCAGTGAAGACCATGATTTTGCCGCCTGCGGGACGGTCCACAGATTCGTGAACGTGCGGCCCGCTGCCGCATCGATAGTGAGCGACTCAGGACCACCGGCGATCTCGATGAACGCGCTGTGCGTCGGATTTGGTCGACGCGACGAGCTTATGCGAGGCGGCGTCGATGACGTCGAGCATCTGCGAACTGCGATCAGTGGCGAAGATGAATCCTGCGCCTGCATCCGCCGAAGTCACGCCTTCGCCATGCCCCGCCACGGAAACTCGACGACGCGGCGAATCCCGAGATCGCCTCAAGCTTGAGCGTCGCCACGCGAACTTCTGTCTTTGTTGCTCCGTCAAAGTGGCGATGTTACTTTTCGAACGCGGAATTTTCATCAAGTTGATTCTGCAAATGGCCGCGGGCCGTGCCTCAATTTTTCAGATGACGCAAAGCACCAAGCTTCCTCAATTCCTCGCCGTTGGACCGGGGAGGACCGGCACGACGTGGCTGCACGAAGCGCTCGAGGGACGGGTCGACCTGCCCTACGGCGTCAAAGAGACGCAATTCTTCAACTACATGTACGACAAGGGCTTCGACTGGTACGCGTGGCACTTCCGCTATGCGACTGGCGCGCGGCCCGTGGGTGAGATCTGTCCGTACTTCGCCGAGCCGCTCGCGCCCGGCCGCATCAAGCACCATTTGCCGGACTGTAAGATCATCATCTGCCTGCGCGATCCGGTCGATCGGGCGTATTCGAACTATAAGCTGCTGCGCGCCTATGCGTGGGCGCGCGGACCGCTCGAAGAGGTCATCGAGACGCGGCCTCATATTGATCACGATAGCCATTACGCCGAGCACGTGAAGCGATGGTTCGACACGTTCGGCCGCGAGCGCGTGCTGATTACGTGGTACGAGGATCTCGCCTCGAATCCGCAGGAGTATCTCGATCGCTTTTGCGAGTTCACCGGTATCGAGAAGTTCGTCGCGCCCAAGCTCGGCACGGGTGACAAGCGGATCAACGAATTCTCGGGGCCGCCGCGCAGCCGTCGTATCGCGCAGAACGCGCGGCACGTTCTCTATTGGCTGCGCGACAAGCGCGCGTATCGAACGATCGATGCGCTGGAGAGCGCGGGCGTGTGGAATTACTGCTTCAGCGGTCCGGTGCCGTATCCGCGCCTCACGCCGGAGCAGGATGCGATGCTACGGCAGCGCTATCTGCCCGAGGTTGAGGCGCTCGAGAAGCTGCTCGATTGTGATCTCTCGCGATGGAAAAAGCCGCGCCCCAGGCGCGCGGCTTGACTGATCAGCGGATCGTCGTTTTGCGCGCGCGTCCCTCGGCCATCCCGTACCGATTCAGCATCCGATAGACGGTGTAGCGCGACACGCCGAGCAGATTCGCCGCGCGGTAAGCGTTGCCGCTGGCGGCTTCGAGCGCGCGAACCAGGGCGCCTTTCGATGCGCGATGGATCGCGGCCGAGAGCGAATACGGTTGCTGACCTTCGGGCGACTCCGCGACCGCATCGAGATCGCTTATCTCGAAGGGCGAAAGCGGTGCGAACGTTACGCGCAACTCCGGATCCGACAGATGAGGCGGCAGATCCTCGAAGGAGAGGCGGGTGCCTTCGGCCATTAGCACCGCGCTTTCGATCGCATGGGCAAGCTCGCGCACGTTGCCCGGCCACGAGTAGCGGCTGAGCGTATCGACGGCGCGCTTATCGACCAGAGTTACCTCTTTGCCGAACAGGCGATTGTAGTGATCGACGAAGAATGCGACGAAGGCCGGGATTGCCTCGCGCCGCTCGCGCAGCGGCGGCACCACGATCGCGGCGGCATTGAGCCGGTAATACAGATCGTTGCGGAACTGACCCGCCTTCACCATCGCGCGCAGGTCGCGATTGGTCGAGGCGATGAGCCGGATATCGACCCGATAAGTCTCCGACGATCCGACCGGATGGACCTCGTGAGTCTCGACGGCGCGCAGCAGTTTCGGCTGGACCTTTAACGGCAGGTCCGCGATTTCATCGAGAAAGAGCGTGCCGCCATTGGCGGCGCGGAAGAAGCCGACCATCTCGTCATGCGCGCCGGGCAGGGCGCCCTTGACGTGCCCGAAGAGCTGCGACTCCGCCATTGAATCGGTATCGACGAGGTTGGAGCAGTTGAAGGTAACAAAGGGCCCGTTGGGCGTCGGGCCGAGCGAATGAAGTGCACGGGCGACGAGCTCCTTGCCAGTGCCGGATTCGCCATGGATCAGCACGGTGGATTTGAACGGAGCGATACGCGCAAGTGTGGAAAGCACCTTGCGGACCTGGATCGACCGCACCATCATCGGACCCACGCGCTCGGAGCCGCGTGCGAGTTCTTCGAGGGACAGCCATTCGCCGGATTCGCCCTCGTAAGTTGGCTGATTCAGAAGATCGACTGCAGAACTCCCATTCACCGACCGCTCACTGGCAGACATACTTTTCCCTTCCGCTACCGAGCTGGTTAATCGCTTGAACGACCGGCGCCTCGCTATTCCAGCCCCCGCCAGCAGAGGCGCCGCGTTCAATCGACACGGCTCAGGATTCTAACGTCCTTATAAAGTCGGCGCGAGCGGAACGTGTGACGAGCCTACGCATCAATTGGCCCGTTTTTGCTGCATCGCTGGTGAAATAAGTTCCAAAGGAACATTCAGATCGACATAAAGTGTGCAAACCTCGCGATGCTGTCGCCATCCCGCTAGCGCCGTTGCCGAAGTTGCGCGAGCGGCCGCGTGTTGAGCACTTCGCCCGGCTCGATCCATCCGCGCCGCGCCTGGTTGATACCGTACGCGAGGTTGTCGAATTGGCCCGGACTATGTGAGTCGCTGGACACGACCAGCTTCACGCCGGCGTGCTTGGCCGCGAGGCATGCGGCGTCATTGAGGTCGAGCCGCGTGGGCTGCGAATCGACCTCGAGCGCGCATCCTTCCTCGCGCGCCACGTGCAGAACCTCATCGAGATCGAACTGGCTCCCGAGGCGCTTGTTGAGGAGCCGACCGCTCGGATGGCCGATAACATCGACGTTGCGATTGCGAATCGCCGTCACGATCCGGTCTGTCATCGCGTGGGAATCCTGTTCCATCTTGTAATGCACGGAGGCGACGACCCAATCGAGTTCGGCAAGAATCGCGTCGGGCAGGTCGAGGCTGCCGTCTTCGAGGATATCGACCTCGATGCCGCGCAGAATCCGAATTCCGACGCGGCGGCTCGCAGCTTCGATCTCATTCCACTGCTCGCGGAGCCGGTCGGCGTCGAGTCCGCGCGCCATCGCGAGGCGCTGCGAATGGTCGGTCAGCGCGAAGTATTCGAGACCGGCGGCCTTCGCCGCCCGCGCCATCTCTTCGATCGACGCGCGGCCATCGGTCCAGGTCGAATGCGAATGAAGGTCGCCGCGGAGATCTTCGCGCGCGATCAAGCGCGGCAAGCGATGCTCCTGGGCGGCCTCGACCTCGCCGCGATCCTCACGCAGCTCGGGCGTGACGTAATCCAGGCCCAGCGCGCGGTAGAGCGATTCCTCGTCGTTTCCGGCAATGGACTTATCGCCCATGAAGAGGCCGTACTCGTTGAGCAGCATGCCCTTCTGCTGCGCGATTCTGCGCAACCGCACGTTGTGCGCCTTCGATCCGGTGAAGTACATCAGCGCCGCGGCAAAGCACTGCGATTCGACGACGCGAAGATCGACTTGCAGACCGTCGCTCAGCACGACGCTGCTCTTGGTGTCACCCTTGCCGAGGATACTGGCGACGTCGGGAAAGGTGACGAAGCGATCCATTATCGGCGATGCGTTATTCGCTGCGACCAGCAGATCGAGATCGCCGACCGTATCGCGCCGACGCCGGAAGCTGCCCGCCGCTTCGATCGCCTCGATCCCGCCGCCTTGCTTTAGATAGACGAGCAGTTCGCCCGCGATCCTTGCGGCGTCCGCATACAAGATGCGGGTCGAGGGCGGTGCGCCTGTTTCGGCAAGCGCCTCGAGCACGTGCTCCTCGAGTTTCTTGCCCAGGCCGCGCACACCGCGCAGCGCTCCCGCCTCGGCAGCACGCTTGAGGCTGGTGCGATCAGTCACTTTCACGATCTCGGCGAGAATCTTGATTCGCTTGGGGCCGAGGCCGCGAATCGTGCGTAATTCGAGCAGGCCCGCGGGGACCTTGCCCTGGAGCTCGCGATGAATATCGAGATGGCCGGTCTTTACCAGCGTAACGATCTTGCCGGCGAGGTCGGCGCCGATCCCGGGAATATCGTCGAGCTGCTCGGCGGCGAGGCTTTCGAGCGGCTCGGGATAATCGGCGACCACGCGCGCGGCGTTGCGATAGGCGCGCACGCGAAAGAAGTTCTCGCCGAGGATTTCGAGCATGTCGGCGACTTCGTCGAGCACGCGGGCGATATCGTGATTGTTCATGGGCAGCGGGCAGGGGATATCGAAGCACGAACGGCGGCGCGATCCCAACTGCGCGAGGAGTCTGGTTCGGCTGCGCGAGTTCTGACAGATTATCGGCATCGCGCGTTCGCGCGCGCCGCATCCGTCGGCGAGCCGTTAGCTCAGGTGGCAGAGCATGTGACTTTTAATCACAGGGTCGTGGGTTCGAGTCCCACACGGCTCACAT